>CAJASG010000182.1 GCA_903944555.1 uncultured beta proteobacterium | reverse complement strand
GTGGTCGCCACAATGAGCTTGCCGCAGGCCCGGTGGGCCACGCCGCGCTGTTGGCAGTAGTCATACAGCAGGGCTTTGCCGCGCACACACAGGCTGGCTTTCAGCGATCCTTGCGGATAGTAAATACCGGCGTGGATCACCTCGCTATTGCGCGCACTGGTTTGGGTGCCTATGGCGTTGCAGGCTTCCAGCACCAGCACCTCGCGCCCGGCCAAGGCCAACGCACGCGCCACGGCCAAGCCCACGACACCCGCGCCAATGACGACGCAGTCCACTTGCTCGGCCACGCTCATTTCACTTCCAGTGCTGCGCCATCGGCGGTCTCCACCAGCTTGCGCTCAGGCGGCACGGTCAAATAGGCTTTGGCGACTTCCGGGCGCAAGCCAAAAGTTAGGCTCACCGGGTCGGTGGTCGACTGGCTGTAGGCATAGCCGGTTGCATCGCTGATCAGGCTGAAATGCAAGGTGACGGCCGTGCCTTCGTTGCAGCGCAGGTCCATCTCACCGGCGGCCGTGCTGGTAAACCGCAAGCGGCCCATGCAACTTGAAACTGGGGTGTACCCCAACAGCGTGGTGCTGCGCTGGGTGACATTGAGCACCACGGTGCCCGTGCGGTCAGGCACCAGCTTGACCTCACCCTGCATCATCTGCCCTTTGACAATGGCCATGGCTGGCACATTGGTGGCAAATAGGGTCGTGCCGGTCTCGGTCAATCGGGCACAGCCCACCAAGCCCAGGCACACACCAACACAGGCCAGCCACGCAGGCATCATTCGTCGCAGTTTCATGGTCAATACCCTTCCAATGTTCGGCATATTGCCGGTGTACCATCTTAGCCAAATAGCATGTGGAGAAAGCCCAGTGACATCTTACGCATTCACCCCACCCCACTCTGGCGCCTCTGGCAAGCTGTGGCTGCGCATTGCACTGAGCGCGGTTGCCGCCGTGGTACTGGCCGGGTCCGCCTTTTTGGCAGGCCCACGCAATGAATTTGGAGCCAATATGCCAAGCCCACGCCCCTTACCGCCTGAAAACATCGCCCTGCTGGACGACTGGATCAAGGCCAGCGAAGCCGTCTACCCGGACATCAAACCCGGCAACGCCAAAGGCATTGTCTGGAACGCCAGCACTAAAGAGCGCACGCCGTGGGCGGTGGTTTACCTCCACGGTTTTTCGGCCAGCCGGCTGGAAACCGCACCGGTGACCGACCTGGTGGCCAAGGCCTTGGGCGCCAACGCCTTTCATACCCGGCTGACCGGGCATGGCCGCGCGGGAGCAGCCATGGGAGACGCAACGTCCCAAGACTGGATGGCAGACGCCATTGAAGCGGTGCGCATCGGGCAAACCCTGGGGGAGCGGGTGCTGGTCATCAGTTGCTCCACCGGCTCCACACTGGCGACCTGGCTGGCATTGACCCCCGAGGGCAGCCAAGTGGCGGCCCATGTGTTCATTTCGCCCAACTTCGGCCCCAAAGACAAGCGCTCTGAATTGATCAACGGGCACTGGGGCCAAAAAATCGCACTGGCCTTGCAAGGTGAAACCCGGGGCTGGACGCCTGAGACCCCCGTTGAGGCCAACGCCTGGACCTCGCGCTATCCCACGCGTGCCCTGTTCCCCATGATGGCGATGGTCAAAAATGTGCGGGAGAGCGATTTATCGGTGTTCCAGACGCCGCTGCTGGTGCTCTACAGCGAGAAGGATGAAACCGTCGACCCGATTGAGACGCAGGCCGCATTCACCCGCATTGGGGCACCCCTGAAAGCGATAGAGACGGTGACCTACAGCAAAAGCAAAGGGCAGCATGTGCTGGCTGGCGCAATCAAGGACCCAGCGGCCGTGGCCCCGATGGTCGAATCCATTGTGCAGTGGGCCCAATCCCTGCCCAACATCAAGCGCTGACCCATGAACAACGACGAAACCACACCCAGCATTGCTGAAGTCTCCCGCCTGCCGCTGAAGGCCATGGGCCTGCGCACCGGCATGGCGCTGCAAACCCGCCGCCTGGTGGAGGGCACCAGCAAAAAGGAGTCCCAATTCTTCGGTGCCATTGAGGGAAAAGGCGTGATGGTGGGCCCTCTGGGCTCCGACGGCGTCGAAACCGGCCTGACCGAGGGCGAAATATGCGTGGTGCGGGGGTTTACCGGGCAGTACGAATTCTCTTTTTTGAGCAAGGTGCTGCAGACCTTTGAAAAACCCTTTGTCTATGCACTGTTGGCCTACCCCGCGCAGGTCGACGCGCGGCTGGTACGCCGCTCCATGCGCACCAAGCAAACGTGGCCGACCACGGTGCGCTTGCAAACCCCAGGCGCCACAACCGATGCGCCCGATGGGCCCGTGGTGCCGGAGCTGGAAGTTGCCTTGGTGGACGTCAGCATCGCGGGGGCCATGGTGAAAGCGCCCTCCGCACTGGGCACGATCGGCGACACCGTGCGGGTCACGGTGTTGGTCACCATGGACGGCGCCCCCATCACGCTGCGTGTGGACGGACGGATTTGCCACAACAACAAGGCCCTCATTGAAGATGCGTTCTTCATTGGTCTGTCGTTCAAAAACCTGACCCAGAACGACACCCTGCTGCTGCACTACATGACGCAAGCCCCGCAGGTTTAAGTTCCAAAATGCACTCCAGCCCCCGTGGAATATGCGCAAGCAGCTATTAATTCAATAGCACGGAACAATCCGCAATCACCCGGTCTGGTGCGCAGGCCTCGATCGGCTGCCCCATGTTGTAGCCATAGGGCAGCGCCCACACGGTAACCCCCGCGTTGCGTGCCGTCGCCACGTCAATGCTGGAATCGCCCACAAACAAAGCCCTGTGCCGTTGCACGCCAAAGCGCTGCAAGCAGCTGTCTATTCCCGCCGGATCGGGTTTTTTGGTGGCAAAGGTGTCGCCGCTCACCACGGCGTCCAGCAAGGGCGTGAGTTGCAGTGCCCTGAGCACGGCATCCGTGAAGCGCCCCTCTTTGTTGGTGACCACGGCCAGCTTGACGCCGCGCTCGCGCAAGGCCGTCAGCGTTTCCAGCACCTGGGGGTAGAGCTGGCTGCGGGTGCCGCAGCGGCTTTGGTAGTAGCGGTCAAACTCGCCCATGATCTGGCCCAGACTGTCACTGGTGCGCACGGCGGTGGAGTTTCTCTTGCTGCTGTAGCTCAGCGCCTGAATCAGCAGCTCACGCGTGCCGTGGCCGACCCAGTCGGTCACCTGGCGCAGCGTCACTTGGGGCAAATCAAAGTGGCGCATGGTGTCATTCACGGCATCGCAGATCTCCGGGGCGGACTCCACCAAAGTACCGTCCAGGTCAAACATCACCAGGTCGTACTGCGGCCCCATGTCAGCTGGCCCTCTTCTTGCGTTCCATCATGCGCCAGACGAAGGGGGTAAAGATGAGTTGCATGGCCAGTTCCATCTTGCCGCCGGGCACCACGATGGTGTTGGCGCGGCTCATGAAGCTGGCGTCAATCATGTTGAGCAGGTACTGAAAATCGATGCCCTTGGGCTGGGCAAAACGGATCACCACCTTGCTCTCGTCGGCGCTGGGAATATCGCGCGCGATGAACGGGTTGCTGGTGTCCACCATCGGCACGCGCTGGAAGTTAACGTGCGTGTGCATGAACTGCGGGCAG
>CAJASG010000181.1 GCA_903944555.1 uncultured beta proteobacterium | reverse complement strand
GGACGGCGCAACGGCCAACATCATGGTCGCCATGTCGCTGATTATCGGTACCCCGTTCTTCATCGTGTTTGGCGCATGGTCTGACAAGATTGGCCGCAAGCCCATCATCATGGCGGGTTGCTTGTTGGCTGTGCTGACTTACTTCCCAGTGTTCACTGCGTTGACCAAGGCTGCTAACCCTGACTTGGCTGCTGCACAAGCTGCCAACAAGGTGGTGGTTACAGCGAACCCTGCGGAATGTTCGTTCCAGTTCAACCCAACCGGTACGGTCAAGTTCACCAGCTCTTGCGATATCGCCAAGCAGGCTTTGGCCAGTTCTTCTGTGAGCTATGAGAATGCAGCGGCACCTGCTGGTACCGCAGCGACCATCATGGTCGGCACCACGGTGATCCAAGGCTACACCTCCAAGGGCTTGTCCAAGGAAGATGCCAAGACACAAGGCGATGCATTCAAGAAGTCTTTGGCTGACGCTTTGAAGGCTGCTGGCTACCCCGCTAAAGCCGACATGGCCAAGTTCGACAAGGTTACCGTTGTTGCCATCCTCACCTACTTGGTGATTCTGGTGACCATGGTGTACGGTCCTATTGCTGCCATGCTGGTGGAAATGTTCCCAACCCGTATCCGCTACACCTCCATGAGCTTGCCTTACCACATTGGTAACGGTTGGTTCGGCGGTTTGTTGCCCACTACTGCGTTCGCCATCGTGGCGCAGACCGGCAATATGTACAACGGCTTGTGGTACCCGATCATCATTGCCGGTATGACCTTTGTCATCGGTATGATTTTCGTGAAAGAAACCAAAGACGTGGACATTTACGCCAACGACTGATGTGTTGAATGAGTTAACGGCCCCGGTCTTTGATGGATTGGGGCGTTTTTAGGCTCCCCTGCTGGGGGGCTTTTTTTATTAAGGAAATGGTATGTGGAAGATTGCAGTGGGTTTTATAGCGTTCGCCGGTTTGGCTTTGTTCATTTTGAGCAAAGGTGGCGACATTGATATGGGTGGTGAAAAGCATGGCGATACCAGCCATACCGAAGCTCCAGCGGCGAGCGCGCCCGCACCAGCAGCCGCAGCAGCAGCACCAGCAGCAGCGCCAGCAGCAGTGCCAGCGAGTCCTGCCAAGTAGTTTGTGCCACATGCGTCACCCCGTAGTGGGGATGATTGCAATTGACAATGCCTGAGAGTGCATTTTTTCATTCACACGGAAGGCGTCCATGAAGTACATCAAGACAGAGACCGGGCAAGCCGCTTTTAAGGCGCGCTCGCCCCTGTTTTCGGCACGCCAGCGTTCCACCTTTATTTTGTTTGATGGCAACAAAGATGCTGAGCAGGTGTTGGTGTCAACGGCTGGCATGGGTGTCACTATGGCTGACGTGGAATACATGTTGGCCCAGGGTTTTATCGAGCCTGTTGCGGGCTCAGTTGTGGCGGTCGTTGCCACAGCGGCAGTTGCCGACGGCAGCCAATGGACCTCGACGGAAGGGGCTATCGAGGCCCGCAGCGACCGCACCGAACAAGAACGCTATAAGGACGCAAAACCCCTGGCGACCCAGCTCACCGCTACTTTAGGCTTGCGCGGGTTTAGGTTGAATATGGCAGTGGAGTCTGCCGGTGGCTACCAGGAGTTGCTGGTATTGCTGCCCAAGATCCAGGACGCTGTAGGCACCAAAGCGTGCCGGGAATTGGAGCGCGCCCTCAAAGGGTAATCACTCCTGCCTAGAATGTCTCTCCCCCAACCAGAGAGCATTCACCATGTCCCAGGGCACCATCCGTATTCGCGGAGCACGGCAGCACAATCTTAAAAACCTTGACCTGGACATTCGTACGGGTGAGTTGACCGTGGTCACCGGACCCAGTGGCTCCGGCAAGTCCAGTTTGGTGTTTGACACGCTGTATGCCGAAGGCCAGCGCCGCTACGTAGAAACCTTCTCGGCCTACGCCCGCCAGTTTCTGGACCGCATGGACAAACCCGCCGTGGATCGCGTCGATGGTGTGCCTCCG
>CAJASG010000180.1 GCA_903944555.1 uncultured beta proteobacterium | reverse complement strand
TGACCGTGCCATTGGCCGCACCCGCGTTGGTGAACTGGCCCGTCACAAAGGGCACGTTCTGCCCAATCGTGATTTTGGCCTCTTCGTTGTCCAAGGTCAGCAAATTGGGCGTGGACAGTACATTGCCACTGCCGCTGGTTTCCAGGAACCGCGCCAAGGCGCCCAGCACGTAGACGCCGTTGGTTTGGCTGACGGTCCCGATGTTCAGGCCGCCGGCGGGCGCCAGCGTGCCGGCCGCGCCCTGGGTTGCTAGATTCAGGATGTTCTTGCCGCCCGAGCCGAAGTTCGTGCCCAGCAGTCCAATCACCCCGTCCCCGGCTTTGCCCAGGGCCCCTTGCCACTGGATGCCGAATTCGGCCGCCTTCTCGGCGCTGACCTCGGCAATCAGGCTTTCGACAAACACCTGTGCGCGCCGGGCATCGAGCTTGTCGATCACGGCACGCAGTTGGCGGTACTGGGGTTCTGGGGCCGTGATGATGAGGGCGTTGGTTGCGGAGTCCGCCTGAATCTGGCCGCCGGTGGAGGCGCCGGCGCTGGCTGCCGGGCCGCCCGATGCCAGCGTGGTGGAGCTGGCACCAACGCTGGATGCCCCAGAGGATGTGCGGGCCTCGCCGCTGAGGGCCGCACGCAGGGTGGTGGCCAGCTGCGTCGCGTTGGCATTTTTCAGATACACCACGTAAATATTCCCGGCCGCGCCGTTGCTGGCGTTGCCAGAGGGCTGATCTAGCTTGTCGATCAGCGATTTGGCCAATGCCAGGCGTGCCTGGTTAGCCGCCCGCAAGATCAGGGCGTTGGAGCGGGGTTCCGCAACGAGGGTGGTTTTAAAACTGGCGTCGGCACCCCCCGGTGCCGCACCGCCTGATGCCTCCAGCAGACGCAACACCAAAGGCGCCAGATCAGAGGCGCTGGCGTTCTTGAGCGCGATGACTTCTACATCGGTGGCATTGGGAACGTCCAGCGCGGCCACGATGCGGGCCAGTCGGCGCAGGTTGTCCGCGTAGTCGGTGATCACCAGCGAGTTGTTGCCGGGGTTCACGTTGATGGGGTTGTTCGGGCTGATCAGGGGGCGCAGCACCGCCACCAAATTGTTGGCGTTTTCATACTGCAGCCGGATGATCTGGGTCGCCAGCTGGTTGCCGGCCGCACCTGCGGTGACCGTGCCACCCGCCTCAATCACCGACACCGACCCGCCTTGCAGCTTGGCATCGGCCTCGGGCACCACCTTGTCCAGCCCGTCGGTCTGCACCACGGTATAGCCCTGCATGCGCAAGGTGGCCAAAAACTGGTTGTAGGCCACGGCGGGTGCCACCGGGGTGTCGGTGGTGAGCGTCATGGTGCCTTTGACGCGCGGGTCCACCACCACATTGCGGCCGGTGACGGTGGCCATGGTGCGGGCCACGGACTCGATTTCGGCATTGCTGAAGTTGAGGGTGATGGGCTCGCCACGCTTGGGGCTGGTACTGTTGCTGGCACCCGTGATCTGGGCCTGCACTTTCAAGCTAAAAGTGGCTGTAACCCCCGCAAATAGTGCGCAAGCAGCTATTGAAATAATAGCATTCCAGCGTGCGCTGGTGACCTGTTTGAACCGGAGGTGCATGTGAAGTTAACCCACTTTGATGATGGAGCGCGTGCCGTCGCGCCGGCCGATGATATTGAGAAGATTTGCCAACGCCTCGGCGCGCTCGGGTGCTGCACTGGCTTCGCCTTCAAAACGCAAGCCGCCTTGGATCCACCGGCCTGACCCGCGGAGCTGCAAACTGCCTTCCAGCGTGGTCAGTTGCAGCGTGGGCTCCGGCCCCCCCTCCAACGCCAGACGGTAACTGCCCATGGGTTTGAGGGTCGACAGGCTGCTGGACATCTGCTGGGCGTCCAACTGGGCGCGCCCGGCCAGGCGCCAGCCGCTGGACTGCCATTGCAACTCCAGTTGCTGGCTGGAGAGCGCCAGGCTGCCTTGCAGCTGCAGCGTATTCCAGGGTGTGCCTAAGCCTGCGAGCAGTGCGCTGGGCCAGCGCGACGGTTGCGCGGCGGGCTGGTCTGACAGGCGTACACGCACACCGCCCCAGTTGGGGCTCAGAGTCCACTGCCACGGCTGCGTCAGGCAGCAGTCGGTGCTGAGCGCCAGCGTCAGGCCCTCCCAACCAGGGCCCAGTTGCCACTGGACGCGACTGGGCAAGGCGGCGGGCACGCGGCTGCCTTGGCCCGCACTCAACACCAGTTGCGCTGAACCACGCCAAACTGTGCCCAGGGGTGCCAGAAGTTGCACGCGGTCATTACTGAGCCGCTGGATGCCCTGCGCCAACCATTGGGCGGGTGCGAATAACAGGCTTGCCAGGAGCAGGCCCACGCAAGCACCCGCGCCAGCCCAAGCCCAAGGCGTAGCCGACCCATGGGTTGCGTTGGCGAGTTGGGAGCGTGACCCTGCAAAGCGTTGCATGGCGGGATTCAGGGCGTGGGGAGTGCCATTTGCAGCGTGCCACTCCAGCCGTTGCCGGCGCGCGTCAGGTGGGCCTGCAACGGCACACAGTGGGCGTTGATGCGGGCGTTGGCAAGCCATTGGGCCAAGGCCTCGGCGGTGACGCCGCGCAGCCGAACGGTGGCACTATCCCCGCTGACCGACACCTCTGCCAAGGTGCCAAACGCCTGCTGTACCGAAGCCTGCAAGGCCTGGGTAGCGGTGGTTTGTGATAGCCGGGGGAGCACCCGCAAAGCTTGCACCTGGGCTTGCAGGCGCAGCATGGACTGTAGGTGTGCGTCTTGGGCGGTGCGTTTGGCGTCGAAGGTTCGAACGGTGCGCAGCGCGGGCGCCAGGGCCTGCGACCACAGCAAGCCTGCCACCACCATCAGTGCGCCAAGCCGCAGCAAGGATTGTTCGCGGGGTGGGCGCTGGCTCCACCAAGCCCGCAGTGTGGCCGCGTTCATGGCGTGCTCCGGGCTTGCAGCACCAGGGTGTCACCCTCGGCCCGGCTGGTGAATCCTTGCGGCCGCACCGCAGCGTCCAGCGCAGCGGCCTGTTCCGGGCTAAGCGCGGGTCCGGTCAGGCGCAACTCGCCCGCTACAAAATCAATAGCTGTTGGCGCATGGTTGACGGGAGCTGAAGGCCTGAAAGCACCATAAATGCCGAGCAGTGTTTCCAGGTCCCGAGGGGAACTGCTGCCGTTGGACTGGCGCAGCGCGGCGACGGCGCGCTCCATTTGCAGCGGGGCGTCGACCACCACGGGGATGTCCGGGAAGGTGTTGCTCAGCGTGCTGCTAATCGCCGTGCGCTGCTGTGCCAGTTGCGATTGCGCGTGCCATGCAAAGACATTGAGCCCCAGCACTTGCACGATGGCAATCGCCACGCTGGCCCAGCGCGCTGCGCGCCACTGGGGTGCGCTCCACAGCTGGCCCACTGTCTGGGTTAGCCGGGCTAACCAGGGGTTGCGCCGTGCCATGTCAAATTGCGCCAGATCCCAGTCGGTCCGGGCCGCTTCCAGAAGCCGCTCTGTGGGGGTTACCACCCGGGCTTCGCGCTGGAACAGTTGTTCTGCTAGTTGTGCCACGGCGGGCTCGGCCAGTAGTTCGGCATGCAATGCCAGGTGCACCGGCAACGCCGCGGTGACCAGGGCGTGACTGGGTGCCGCCACGCCGTGGCTTGCGGATGCGGGCAGGCTGTGGACGCCTGTTGCATCGGTCCACACCAGTCGGGCGGCGTCTTGCGTGCCGGTGAGCCACAGTTGGGTGCGGTGTGGGGTGTCTGGCGGTGCCTGCTCCATGGCAACCTCGGGTGCCCACTCGGGTACCACGCGGTGGGGCGCTTGCCCTGCCTGCTGCAGTGCATCCAGTGCACTGCGTAACCAGGTGCGGTCACACACCGCCACCCACACGGGCGCATCGGTGCGTGCGCCGGGTTGCAGTGCAAAGTGCAGCTGGGCCGGCTCGTCGAGCAGCTGGTCTTCCAGCAGGCCTTCCAGCACGGCGCGCAGGCGCGGTGCATTGCGGTCCTTCATCAGTCCCGAAGACAGCGTGCCAGCGGGGAGCTGAACCCGGTGCCAGGACACGGCACGCGCGGGCACCACCGCGATGGTTTCGCGGTCCAGATGCAGGGTGGTGAGAAGGGCGGTCATAGGGGGTGTTCGCCGGATCATTGTAAGGAAGCTGTCAGTGGCAGAGCAACGCGTTCGCGCCAGAGGACTTTGACCACCAGACCGTCGCGTTGCACCAGTGAGCGCTCTTGCACCACCCGTGTGTCCAGGCGCAGTTGCCCGCAGTAAGAATTGCCTTAGAAATCAGGACGCCAGAGTCACCGCCGGTAACAACTTTGACTTTTGCTCCGGTAGCAG
>CAJASG010000179.1 GCA_903944555.1 uncultured beta proteobacterium | reverse complement strand
GTGTTTGAGCAGCTCACCGTGTTCGAGAACCTTGAGCTCGCGCTTAAAACCAACAAAGGTGTGAAAGCCTCGGTGTTCTTTAAGCTGGACTCGGCGCAGGGCGACCGCTTGGGCGAAGTGCTGCACACCATTCACCTGGCCAATGTTGCCTTCAACCCGGCGGGCGTCTTGAGCCATGGGCAAAAGCAATGGCTGGAAATTGGCATGTTGCTGATGCAGGACCCCAAACTGCTGTTGCTCGACGAACCCGTGGCGGGTATGACCGACCATGAAACCGAGCGCACAGCGGAGTTGTTCCTCAGTCTCAAGGGTAAGCATTCGCTGATGGTGGTGGAGCACGACATGAGTTTCATCAACACCATCTCCGACATCGTGACGGTGTTGTGCGATGGGTCGGTGCTGGCGCAAGGTACGCTGGCGCAGGTGCAGGCCGACGAGCGGGTGATTGAAGTGTATTTGGGACGCTAAGTGGTGATGCATATGCTGAATATCAAAAATATCAACCAGTACTACGGCGGCTCCCACATCCTGCGGGATGTCAGTTTGCAGGCTACTTTGGGCAAGGTCACCGTAGTGCTGGGGCGCAACGGCGTTGGCAAGACCACGCTGCTGAAAAGCCTGATGGGGCTGGTGCCCATCAAGACCGGCAGCATCGCGCTCGACGGCAAACCGATTCACAACGCCACACCCTACGAGCGGGCGCGTGCCGGCATGGGCTTTGTGCCGCAGGGACGCGAAATATTTGGCCGACTGACCGTGGAAGAAAACCTGCGCATGGGTCTGGCCTACAAAAGTGCCAGCACTCCCATACCGGCGGAACTGTTTGAGTTGTTTCCGGTCTTGAAGCAAATGCTGAACCGCCGTGGTGGCGATCTGTCAGGCGGGCAGCAGCAGCAGCTGGCCATTGCGCGCGCATTGGCGGCCAAGCCGAAACTGTTGATCCTGGACGAACCCACCGAAGGCATCCAGCCCAGCATCATCAAGGACATTGGGCGCGTGATCCGCATGCTGGCCGACCGAGGCGACATGGCAATCGTGCTGGTAGAGCAGTACTACGATTTTGCGCAGGAGCTGGCGGACGACTATGTGGTGATGGAGCGCGGCGCCGTGCTGGCCCACGGAAAAGGGAAAAACATGGAAGTCGATGGGGTTCGGCAATTGGTGGCGATCTGAATCGCGCGTTTGCTGCGAGCCCCGGCGTGGTTAGGATTGGGGCATGACCTGGAATGCCTCACTCTCACTGGACTACACCCTGGAAGCCGATCGCTGTGTGGTGCGCTACGTGCACAACGGCCCGCTGCGCGTGCTGCAAAGCTTGTACCCGGAAGGCTACGCGGTCTGTCACAACGTACTGGTGCATCCGCCGGGGGGCTTGGTCGGGGGCGACACCCTGGACATCCGCGTCACGGCAGCGACTGGCGCCCACGGGCTGGTGACCACGCCTGGGGCGACCCGGTTTTATCGTTCGGAGGGAGCCTCTGCCGTGCAGCGCACCCACTTGCGTTTGGAGGCTGGCGCGCGCATGGAGTGGCTGCCGCTGGAGGCGATTTTGTACAGCGGCTGTGTGGCAGAAAACCATTTGACCTTTGATTTGGCGCCCGGCGCTGAGCTGCTCGGCTGGGACGTCACCGCTCTGGGCTTGCCAAACGCAGATCAGCCTTACGCACGCGGGACCTTTTGTCAGCACATAGAGATGCCCGGTGTCTGGCTGGAGCGTGGTTCCATTGATGCAAGTGATACACGGCTTTTGTCCAGTCCAGCAGGGCTGGCAGGCAATACCTGTGTCGCGTCGATTTTCTTTGCCACGGGCAGTCCCATGGGGCGGGAGCGCCGTGAGATGGCGCTGGAGAGTGCCCGGCAGGTGCTGCAGGAGCATCCGCTGAAACCATGGGCCGGGGTGACCAGTCCGAACCACCAGGTGTTGGTATTGCGGGTGTTGGCTCCGCAGGTGGAGCCGGCGATGGCCTTGCTGAAAAATGTGTGGTCGACCTGGCGTGGGGCGTTGTGGAATATGCCCGCTACGCTGCCCCGCATTTGGACCATGTGAACCAGGGATCAGGCCGGAGGTAAGCGCTTGGGCCAGGGCAGTTGCCGGAATTCGCGTTGCAGGGGTTTCAGTGTTGCGTGTTGGGCGGGGCTCTGGGCGCTGTAGCGCCAGGCTTCCAGGCGCAAAAGCCAGTCGCTCAGGGCCGCCGTCTCGGGGCTTGCTGGTGTGCCGGCTTGCAGCCGCGCCGCCATTTGGCGCGGTGGGGCATTGGGTGGCAACACCAGTCCGGCGTTTTGCAGGCGTTGGGTGGCGCGGTGGTACAGCCGCAGCCAGGGGTCTTGCCGGTGGCGATCCCACTGCGTCCAGGCAGCGCCGACCAGGCTGGCCAGTACCACGATGGCAATCAGCACATAACTCAGGTCTTCCCAACTGGGGGACTCAAATCCGAGCTTGCGCAACAGGTCGAGTTGTTTGGCCTGCGAGTAGTTCAGTACCCACTGGTTCCAGCGGTTGTTGGTCGCCTCCCACATGGCGCGCAGGTTAAGCGCAAACGCAGGGTTCATGGTCACGAGGGCCTGGGTGAACACGCCACGCGGTGCCTCCAGGCGCTGCAGGGTGCCGGTGCGCCCCGGGGCCACGGCCGAGGTCGGGTCGACACGCATCCAGCCCTGGCCT
>CAJASG010000178.1 GCA_903944555.1 uncultured beta proteobacterium | reverse complement strand
GTCTGCGATTTGGAACCAGTTTCCAATGAAATCATAGACTTACGTGCAGGAAGTGTCGAACTTGAGGTATATATTCGGTGAACGCGTAGCGCCTACTGGCAAAGGGCTGCGACGAAGTTTTTGCGTAATGGATAAAGCCAAATGTCCTTGGGCGGAATGAGGACCTTGTGGCTGGTGGATTTCTTTCCACGCCCTGTCGTTCGGCCGACATTGATCCAATTGGCGGCCTTGTAGCAAGTGCCTTTATGGCGCTCATATTCCACGAAGGTTTCCAGTAATACAGGTCGCAAGCCGTAGCGGCTGAGCCAGTCATTTGGTAACTGCCGAGCGGCGAGTGACAGAATCTTTGAAGCAAGCCCTTTGCATTCGATCCAAGGCAGCACCAGGAAGCGCGCATTATTGATAACCAGTTGCAGGTTTTTTTGTCGTTGTGCCTCACTCCAGCCGATGAATCGCTCTCGGTCCTTTAACTTCCAGGCACATGCGCAGAAACTGATGCAGGCCACGAGTTGCTCGCCCGCAAAGACGTTGTAGCGAATCTGGCTGCCCGACATGGCCGTGTAGCCCAAGTAGTGGTAGCGCGCGACATACTCATTCCATAACCTGGACGCTGGCGTGCCGCTGACCACCTGAAGCGTGATGTGCCCGATCTCATGCACGGGTTGTTTGATGGGGGCCTGGGCATTGCTGGCAGCAGTGGGCGCAAAGTGTGCACGTTTGCGCACCACACCGATTCTTGATGCAGGTAACTCAATGAGTCCATCGGCTTGCATGCGCAGCAGTGCCACGCGGCATGTCATGTCCTTGAGGTCCCCATTGGGTTTGGTCCATCCCCACAATTCGCAGAGCTTGCGTGAAAGCGCCGAGCGTTGAAGCTTGGGATCCTGAATGATCAGATCGCGAATGGTCTGAATGTCAAACGCGCTGAATTCGCGTGCGCAATAAATGCTCATGAATCGCTCATCCTTACTGAAGGCGGCACGCTCGCATGTCGGCCAGACGCTTGGCATTCATCTGCCACGGAAGAAAGGCGTTGATATCCTCTGGCGGACGGTTTCCATTATCCGCACAAGCCTGCAAATACTGAACAAGCCAAGTGCGCGCGTTCAATCCCCAAAGCTTCATGGTGGCAAAGACGCTGTACATCGTGGCGGCCAATTCTGCGGACCCTTCAGAGCCTGAGCCGTAAAAATTCTTTCTACCAACTACGGGCCCACGAATATCACGCTCGGCCGTGTTGTTGTCCATGTCCACCCACGGAGAATTGACAAACACCGTTAAGCCACTCCAATGCAACGTCATGCTCTGCAGCACCTTGGCCGCCGGAGGGAACAGTTCATGATTGGCCACTTCAAAGGCACACCGCGAGGCCATTTGCTGCAACGCGTGTTCCAGATCATGTTGCGTGATCGCTCTCTCGGTGCTATCCCTACTGGTGTTCAGGCGAAGTCCATTGAGGTGATAGAGCTGTCCAATCATGTCTACCCATTGCAGCGCCCATTCGGCGCTTTGAGGGTATGAATTGGCAAGTTCTAGGAAGTCACGCCTCACATGAGCCCAGCAAAAAGCCAGAACCACGCCTGGGTTCAGGCGGGCAAAGCGCTTATAGCCAGAGTAGCGGTCGCAGCTGATAACGCCTTGATCAATTCCGGCCAATTCACCCACGATGACGTCGCCCGCTCGTGTCTGGTCGATGACATAGTGCACCACGGAGCTGGAGTGGAATACCCACAAATACCAGCGGTGGCCGACCTTGCCTTGCACGTCAGCGAAGACCGCCCAGCGGGTTTCATCTGCATGCCAATAGGCTTCACTACGAAGCTTCAATTGCAGCGCCACATCCAGCGGTTTGAATAATGGCGCAATTGCCTGCAGGCCACCAGCCAAGGTGCCAGCTGACATGTTCAGCCCGTGATCGGCCAAGTCCTGTAGCAGGCGTTGGCTGGGTCGACCATAGAGAAACTTGTCCAGCAGTACGCTGGTCCAAACGGAAATACCAAACTTGCCCCGCGCAATAAGCCGCGCTGGTGCCGGTGCGCAAAAAATGCCGTTCACACACCCACATTGGCACGACGCAGAGTAACGGTGGCGGTGGATCACACGCCGGTAGGCCTTGACCTCAATCTCCAGCACTTGCGAGTCTTGCGTATCAACAAGGCTGTGAAACGCCAAGCCACACTTCGGACACTGTGCCTTGTCCAGCGTTGCGTCCTCATGGAGCGCGGGCAATTGCGTTTGCATGGTGCGCCCGTGTCCTGGGGCTCCGGGCTGCTGTCCTCGGGAAGGATGACATGACGTCGTCTTGGTGAGGCCCTCACAATGTTTGCGCCGTTCGCTCTTGCTGGCGAATACGCGCTTTTGCAGGTCGCGAATTTGGCCCTTTGCCAGTTCCAGCTCAGCTTGCAATGCGGCATTAGACTTGGCGCCACTCGCTTTGAGTTCACGCAAAATGCGTTGGTAGCGAAGCTCACGCCATTTGAAACGATCAACAGCTTTGCGATGCGCCGTCCGCCAATAATTTGCGGCCGACTTCAGCGCTATGTGCTCTTGCCGGGAGATCGTCACATACTCAATTGGAGGGGATAGTGGCGCCTCCACACCCGCGGCGATGGCGGTTGCTGAGGGGGTGGAAGTTGCACGCACGGGTGCAACAGTAGGGGAAAAAGTTGAATGTGTCCAGCGATTTTTGACTGGGCTACGCGTTCACCGAATATTTACACAAGACTTTCAAAATCTGTCTGTTGGTGGTCAAGGGCTGTCACACCCCCCAAACGAATCGCCCCTTTCAATCCCACCTGGAGCCTTTCAAAAACTCCGGCTTGGCCTCGACTTTTGCGACCCTTCGTCAGTGCTTATCG
>CAJASG010000177.1 GCA_903944555.1 uncultured beta proteobacterium | reverse complement strand
CGGTAAGGTCAAGACTGTGGATGCCAAGGGCGCTGAAATCGACCTGGGCGAAGACATCATTGGCTACCTGCGCGCCTCTGAAATCAGCCGCGACCGCGTTGAAGACGCACGCAACGTGCTCAAAGAAGGTGACGAAGTAACTGCTGTGGTGGTGAACGTGGATCGCAAGACCCGCAACATCCAGTTGTCCATCAAGGCGAAAGACATGGCCGACCAAAACGAAGCCATGCAATCCTTGAGCCAACAGTCTGCCCGCGAAAACGCTGGCACGACCAGCCTGGGCGCTCTGCTGCGCGCCAAGTTGGACAACAACTAATCTTTAGTTGTTGAACTGACGAACTGAATAAGCGATCGGTCACCCCAAGATATCTTTGGGTGCCGGTCGTTTTTTTATTTCCCAAATTTTCTTCTTATGACCCGCTCCGACCTCGTTGAAGAACTGGCCAACCGTTTCAGCCAACTGACACACCGCGATGCCGAATTCGCAGTGAAGGCGATTCTCGATGCCATGAACGATGCCCTGGTGCGCGGCCACCGCATAGAAATCCGTGGCTTTGGCAGCTTCTCCATCAACCGCCGACCGCCCCGCATGGGCCGCAATCCGCGCAGTGGCGAAAGCGTGGCCATCCCTGAAAAACGCGTACCGCACTTCAAACCCGGCAAAGCGCTGCGCGAAGCCGTAGACCAACGTACTGCCGAGCTGGAATCCAAGGCTAAGCCCTAAGTAGCGCTATTAGAATCACTCCCACACCGAGGAGAAGAATGAAACAGATCGCATGGCTCTTTAAGTGGTTACTTAAAGCGGCCATTTTGTTTACCCTGTTCGCATTTGCCCTGAACAACCAGGGCGATGCAACTGTGCAATTTTTCTTTGGTTACCGCTGGACGGCGCCCATGGTGCTGGTGGTGCTGGGCGCATTTGCCGCCGGGCTGGTGATTGGCGTGCTGGGCATGGTGCCGCGCTGGTGGCGCCACCGGCGTGAGGCTACCCGTGCCCGTGAAGTCGCCGCAGCGGCCACGACCGCCTTGAACGCCGAAGCAGAAAAACAACCGCTCTCCCGTCCCGATGGACTTTGATCTCACCCTTATTCTCATGGGCCTGCCCGTGGCCTTTGTGCTGGGCTGGCTGGCGTCCCGTATGGACCTGCGCCAGCTGCGCATGGAAAATCGCCAGGCTCCAAAAGCCTACTTCAAGGGCCTGAACTTTTTGCTCAATGAGCAGCAAGACCAGGCCATCGACGCCTTTATTGAGGCGGTACAAAGCGACCCCGACACCTCTGAGCTTCACTTTGCGCTGGGCAACCTGTTTCGCCGCCGGGGCGAGTACGAACGCGCTGTGCGTGTGCATGAGCATTTGCTCTCCCGCGGGGACCTGAGCCAGGATGACCGCCACCGCGCGCAGCATGCATTGGCGCTGGATTACCTCAAGGCCGGCCTGCTGGACCGTGCCGAGGACGCACTTCTCAAACTGGAAGGCACACGCTTTGAGGCACAAGCACGGCTGGCACTGTTGGCCAACTACGAGCGCTCACGCGACTGGACCCATGCCGCAGACATTGCCCGCAAATTGGAGGCTGCGGGCCAGGGCAACTTCGGTGGCCGTCAGTCGCACTACCTTTGCGAACAAGCGGGCTCGGTGGCCGCTGCTGGCGATGCGGTGCAAGCACAGGCCTTGCTGGAGCAGGCTGCAGGCATTGCCCCGCATGCCCCCCGCCCCCGTATGGATCTGGCCCGCTTGCAGAGACAAAATGGAGATTCCAACCCATCGCTTGCCACGCTATCGCAAGCCATGCTGGCGGCGCCGGAGGCAGTCAGCCTGATAGCGCCGCACCTGGCGCAAGCTGCCATAGAGGCCGGGCGCATTGCGCCTGCTTTGGCCCAACTCAAAAGCACCTACGCCGAGACACCGTCGCTTGATGTGCTCGACGCCATCGTAGCCCTGGAAGCTGCCGATGGCGACACCACCTCCAGCGCCCGCGACTGGTATGCGCGCCACCTGGAGAAAGAACCCTCTCTTGTGGCTGCAGCCAAATGGATTGCGGGTGAAAAGCTCGAGCACGAGCAATTTCATCCCCAGGTACAACGCGCGCTGGACCATGCTGTGAAGCCCCTCACGCGCTACCGCTGTGCCGCTTGCGGTTTTGAGGCCAAGCAACACTTCTGGCAGTGCCCGGGCTGCCAGGCCTGGGACAGCTACCCCGCACGGCGCGTAGAAGAACTTTGACGTGAGCACCATGACAGTTACCCTTTCCCAAATATCTGCAGCCCGCGTACTGGTGGTCGGCGATGTCATGCTGGACCGCTACTGGTACGGCGCTGTAGACCGCATCAGCCCCGAAGCGCCGGTACCGGTGGTACGCATCACACGCGAAGAAGAACGCTGCGGCGGGGCTGCCAATGTGGCCTTCAATGCAGCATCACTGGGTGCACAGGCATCTTTGCTGACGGTGGTCGGCGATGACGAGGCCAGCCATAAGCTCGAAGCCATCGTTGCCAAGACCGGCATCCGCACCCATTTCGGACGCGATAGCGATCTCAAGACCACGGTTAAATTGCGCGTCATTGGCCGCCAACAACAGCTGCTGCGCCTGGATTTCGAAAACACCCCGAAGAGCGAAGTCCTTGCATCGCAAACAGCCAAGTTCACCGAGCTGCTGCCGCTGCACGATGCCGTGCTATTTTCCGATTACGGCAAGGGCGGCCTCGCGCATGTAGAAGGCATGATTGCCCAGGCCCGTGCGATGCAGAAGCCCATTCTGATCGACCCCAAAGGCAGCGATTACTCGCGCTACCGGCATGCAAGCGTAATCACCCCCAACCGCGCTGAACTGCAGCAGGTCATCGGCCCCTGGAGCAGCGAGGAAGATTTGCAAATCAAAGCCCACAACCTGCGCAACCAGCTCCAGCTCGATGCCGTATTGCTCACCCGCAGTGAAGAGGGCATGACCCTGTTTGACGCCGACGGCCAGCTGCACGTGAGCGCACAGGCGCGCGAAGTATTTGATGTCACTGGCGCTGGCGACACCGTCATCGCCACCATGGCCGCACTGGTCGCAGCAGGTGTCAGCCTGCGCCATGCACTGCCCCATGCCAATCGGGCCGGCGGCTTGGTGGTTGGCAAATTCGGTACCGCCACCGTTTCCTATGAGGAGTTGTTTGCATGACCCGTATCGTCGTCACCGGCGCGGCCGGCTTTATCGGAAGCAACCTGGTCAAGGGCCTCAATGCCAGAGGCTACACCGACATCATTGCGGTGGACGACCTCAAGCAGGGCGATAAATTCCGCAACCTGGCGGACCTGCACATTGCCGACTACGTCGATGCGGATACTTTCTACGATGAATTTGCAACCGGCCACTACGGCCAGGTAGAAGCCGTGTTTCACGAAGGCGCCTGCAGCGACACCATGGAGCTGGATGGCAAATACATGATGGCGAACAACTACACGCTGTCGTGGCACCTGTTTCAGGCCTGCCAAAAGCGTGGTGCCCGCCTGCTGTACGCCTCCTCCGCAGCGACCTACGGCGGCTCGGACACGTTCCGCGAAGACCCGGCGTTTGAGTTACCGCTGAACGTCTACGGCTACTCCAAGCTGCTGTTTGACCAACGCATGCGCCGCGAGTGTGGCAATGACTTCCAACGCACCAAAGCGGGAAAAACGCACCAGGTGGTGGGCTTTCGCTACTTCAATGTGTACGGCCCGCGTGAGCAACACAAAGGCCGCATGGCCAGCGTGGCGTTTCACCAGTTCAACCAGTTCAAGGCCGAAGGAAAAGTCAAGCTGTTTGGCGAATACGGTGGCTACGCCCAGGGCGGCCAGATGCGCGACTTCGTCTTTATCGACGACGTGGTGGCCGTGAACCTCTGGTTTTTTGACCACCCCACGGAAACCGGCATTTTCAACCTCGGCTCAGGTCGGGCCCAGCCGTTCAACGACGTGGCGCACTCCGTGGTCAACAGCATGCGCGCACTGAAAGGCGAGGCCGCGCTGCCGCTGGCCGCAGTGGCCGAGCAGGGCTTGGTCGAATACGTGCCCTTCCCCGACGCCCTGCGCGGCAAGTACCAATGCTTCACCCAAGCCGACCTGACCGCCCTGCGCGCCACCGGTTGTGACCACACGTTTGTGGATGTGCAAACTGGCGTGGGCAAATATGTGCAATGGCTGGCCAAACATGCTTAAAAAAGTCCTCTTGCTCGCCGCCTTGCTGGCTGCCTCCACCTGCTTTGCGTCGGTAGAGATCAACCAGGCCACCGAAGCCGAGCTGGATGGCATCAAGGGACTGGGGCCCAGCAGCACCGCCCGCATTTTGAAAGCACGCGCAGACGGCGCCTTCAAGAATTGGGCTGATTTCATGGCCCGGGTCAAAGGCATCAAGCCGCCAACCGCCGTCAAGCTCTCCCGCGAAGGGCTCACCGTCAACGCGGCGCCGTACCAGGCAACCGGTGCTGGCGTTGCCAAAAACGCAGGCACGGTGGCGCAGTAATGCTGGCGGTGTTTGCCATTTGCACCGGAGCCAGCATCGGCGCCTTGGCCCGCTGGCAGCTGGGCCTGTGGCTCAACCCGCTGGCAGGCTCCGTTGGCGTCATGCCAATGGGCACGCTGGCAGCCAACCTGATCGGCGGCTATTTGGTGGGTGTTTGCGTGGCTGTCTTTCAGGCGCTACCCCAGCTCGACCCGGTATGGCGGCTGGCGCTGGTCACCGGCTTTTTGGGTGCGCTCACCACCTTCTCCAGCTTTTCTGCTGAAGTGGTGGCCCTGTTGAGCCAACAACGCTACACATTGGCCTTGGGAACCGCCGCGCTTCACCTGTTCGGATCGCTGCTGCTCACCATCGCCGGCATTCGGTCTGCTACTTATTTCATAGCTGGTCACGCATAAGCTATAAGGGCTAGAGGCCGATTTGACTCAAAATTGTCAGCCCGCCGCCCGAGCTTGAAAACGGATACGGCCCTGCGCAGGTGCTGCGTCTCTTGTGCCAGGCTCAAGGCCCCGGCGGCAGATTCCTCCACCATGGCCGCATTTTGTTGGGTGGCTTGGTCAATCCCGCCCATCGACGCGTTGATGTGCTCGATCCCCTCCAGTTGCTCATTGGCAGCCGCCCGAATCTCTTCAATCACCCCGGACACCTGGCCCACGCTCACCACAATCTCCCGCATGGTTTGCCCCGCGCCCTCTACCAAGGCTGAGCCCTGCTGCACCTTCTCAACCGACAAGGCGATGATGGATTTGATCTCGCGCGCGGCCTCTGCCGAGCGACCGGCCAAGCTGCGCACCTCGCTGGCCACCACCGCAAAGCCCCGACCCTGCTCACCCGCGCGGGCGGCCTCCACCGCCGCATTGAGCGCCAGAATGTTGGTCTGAAAAGCAATGCCGTCGATCACGCCAATGATCTCGGCAATTTTTTTGGATGACTGGTTGATCGCCCGCATGGTGTCCACCACTTGGGACACCACCTCGCCACCGCGGGTTGCCACCTGCGTTGCACCCGCCGCCGACTTCACGGCATCTGCTGCCGAATGGGCCGTGCGCTTGACCGCAACAGCCAGTACATCCACCGAACAAACGATCTTTTGCAGTGACACCGCAGCGCTCTCCGTGCGCTCCGCAAGGTGGTTGTTGGCATTGGAAATCTCCACCGTGTTGTCGCTTACCACCTCCACGCCCGAGTAGACCTGCGCCACCAGGTCGGTCAGTGACCCGTGCATGCGGCCCAGGTCGCGCTTCACGTCCGAGATCTCGCACTGACCGCCGCCTTGGAGTCCCACACTCAAGTCACCCTGCCCCCAGGCGTTGGCAGTGGCCTGCAAGTCCCGAATCGGCACCAGTATCGAACGAACAATTGCCAGCACCAGCAGCGTGGCCAGCACCGAGACCAAGGCCGTCGCGGCAACGACCAGCCAAGGCGCTTGGGCGGCAGTGACGGCCAAGGCACCACGCCGCTCGCTGGCCCGGCTTGAGATGGAGCCAGACAAATCCGCCAGCGCCTGCTCGGCCCGGCGGATGTCTTCTTTGAGTGGCGTCATCGCCGTGTTGGCGGCCCAGGGGTCATTGAGCTCACCGCGCTCCAATTTTCCCAACAGCCCTTTGAAGCCGGTGGCGTACGCATCGATGCCAGCGAGCAACGTTTCCAACATTGCGGCCTCACTGGGTGTCGCCAGCGCGACTGACTGCGCGATGGCCTCGCGAATGTGGACCACTTCAGCTTTCCACAGGCCCGTGAAGCGTTCCGTATCTTTCTCGTCCCCCATCGTCAGAAAAATATCCTTTTCAAACCGGCGGGCGTTGCCAATGGCGGCACGCACATCGCTCAGCGTGCGTACCGACTCAAACTCCCTGTCAATAAAGGTCGTGGCACGGTCCGCTTCGGTCTTGATGGTGATGGCCGAAAAGGCTCCCAAGGCCACCAAAGCCAGCACAGAAAAGACCAGCAAAAACAGCAGCCGCGACTGAATGCGCAGTTTGGTCAAAATTGTCATCATCACTTCGCTCCTTATTGCGAAGTTGATGCTGCCATGCAAGCAAGTCAGAACCGTGACAAGACTGCCACGCCCCCTACATGTCAGGGTTTCTTCAGCCACACAACGAACGATTACGCTTAGACTCTGCGGGTTCGCAAGGGGCAAGAGCGGAAATTAATCGCCACCTATCTATTTCAACTGCAGGAGACACCATGACACCTTTTCTCTCGCTGTCCCGACTGATCGATACGATCAGCACCTGGGTCGGCAAATTCACCATGTGGCTGATTCTGGCCACCACCCTCATAAGCGCTGGCAACGCGCTGGTGCGCAAAGCCTTCAACCAAAGCTCCAACGGCCTGCTGGAAATCCAGTGGTACCTGTTTGCCGCGGTGTTCTTGCTGGGTGCCGGCTACGGCTTCCTGAAGAACTCGCATGTGCGCATCGACTTCATCTCCAGCAAGCTCAGCGACCGCGCCCGCAACTGGGTTGATGTGATCGGCATTTTGGTGGTGCTGATCCCGTTTTGTGTCATCAGCATTGCGCTGGGCTGGCCCTTTTTCATGCAGGCCTTCATCAGTGGCGAGATTTCAACCAACGCAGGCGGGTTGATCCGCTGGCCTGTGTATGGGCTCATTCCCTTGGGTTTTGCGCTGTTGATGCTGCAAGCAGTATCTGAACTCATCAAACGCATTGCGTTCCTCACCGGCAGTGGCCCTGACGTGCTGAGCGGCGAGGAAGCCAAATCCGACGAGCAAAAACACCTGGAAGAACTTGAAAAGAAAGCAGCCGAGTTGCTGGCAGGAGACAAATAAATGCAAACCACTTTTTTGGCACAACAATTTGTGCCCCTCATGTTTATTGGCCTGTTTGTCGTGCTACTCACCGGCTTTCCCGTGGCCTTTGGCCTGGCGGCCACCGGCTTGGCGTTTGGATTTATAGGTATTGAGGCAGGCATATTCCCGGCCGCCATGTTCCAGGCGCTGCCTTTGCGCATCTTCGGCATCATGCAGAACGACACGCTCTTGGCGATTCCGTTCTTCACCTTCATGGGGATTATTCTGGAAAGATCCGGCATGGCCGAGGATCTACTGGAAACCGTAGGCCAAGTCTTTGGCCCGGTGCGTGGTGGAGTTGCCATTGCCGTGATTTTGGTCGGTGCCCTGCTGGCTGCTACCACCGGCGTGGTGGCTGCTGCCGTGATCTCTATGGGCTTGATCTCTTTGCCCATCATGCTGCGATACGGCTACAGCCGCACCATTGCCACCGGCACCATCACCGCCTCAGGCACACTGGCGCAGGCCATTCCCCCTTCACTGGTGCTGATTGTTCTGGCTGACCAACTGGGCCGCTCGGTGGGCGACATGTACTCTGGTGCTTTGATTCCAGGCCTGATGTTGGTGGGCTTGTACATCCTGTTTATTGTGGCTGTCGCCATCTTCAGGCCAGCCATGGTGCCTGCACTGCCACCTGAAGCCCTGCTGTACAAAGAAGACAACGGCGCCTCTGGCCACAAATCCTTGCTGGCACTGGTGTTGGTGTGTGCGGCCGTTGGCTTTGGCTGGGCTCAAGTTCACAACGTCCTGATGACCCAATGGCTGGAGCGCGCTGTGCCCTCCGCCGGTGATGAAATTGTGATCATGTCGCTGACCCTCGCGTCCCTCACGGGTCTGGCACTGGCCATCAT
>CAJASG010000176.1 GCA_903944555.1 uncultured beta proteobacterium | reverse complement strand
TAAAGAACCAGCCCATTTGCGTGAGCGTGTGCTCCCAGCCATAGACGCGCACCAGCAGTCCCATGGGCACGGCCCACAGCAGCAGGCCCGCTGCGGCCACCCAGCCCAGGCGGCTCCAGCGAAACAGGGCGTGCGCAGGCGTGGGGGTATGGTCGTCAATCAATGCCGCACCGTAGGATTTAACTGCGCCGCCATGCCCGCCCCCCATCTGAAACCACTGTGGTGCCCAGCGCCCGCCAAAGTAGCCGATCACTGCCGCACCCAGCACGATGAGTGGAAACGGCAGCTTGAACGCAAAGATGGCGATAAACGACGCCGCAGCTATCCCCCACAGCGCGTTGTGCGTCAAGGCGCGCCCGCCAATGCGGTGCGCCGCCTGCACCACGATGGCCGTGACCGCCGGTTTGATGCCGTAGAACAAGCCTGCCACCCAGGCCACGTGCCCGTAAGCGATGTAGATCCACGACAGCGCGATCAGAATAAACAGCGACGGCAGCACAAACAGCACCCCCGCTACCACACCACCCCAGGTGCGGTGCATCAACCAGCCGATGTAGGTGGCCAGTTGCTGCGCCTCGGGGCCGGGCAGCACCATGCAGTAATTCAGTGCGTGCAAAAAGCGCTTTTCAGAAATCCAGCGTCGGCGCTCCACCAGCTCGGTGTGCATGATGGCAATTTGCCCGGCAGGCCCGCCAAAGCTGATGAAGCCCAGCTTCAGCCAAAAGGCAAAGGCCTGCCAGAACGACACCGGTGCGGGCGGGGCTATGGGCCCCGCTGCGCTATTGGCCATGGCCATGCGCATCCTGGAGTCGCGCCCCGTTGAGTTCACCGTGCGCCTGGCGCCACACCTGCCATCCGCCGCGCAGGGCCAGTGCCGCCATCAGGGCCGCCACCGCCAAGTCAGGCCACGCGCTACCAGTGCCAAAAACGCCCAAGGCGGCCAACATCACAGCCACGTTGCCGATGGCATCGTTGCGCGAGCACAGCCACACGCTGCGCATGTTGGCATCGCCCTCCCGAAAGGCATACAACAGCCAGGCGACGGCCACATTGGAAATCAGCGCCAGCGCTGCTACCACCCCCATGGTGGCAGCATCGGGCAGGTGGCCGTTCCAGACCGACCAAACCGCCTGGCCCAGCACATAGAGCCCAAAGCCCATCATGCTCACCGCTTTGAGCAGCGCGGCCCGCGAGCGCCAGGCCAAGGCGGAGGCCAGCACCGCCAAAGACACGCCGTAGTTCAAGGCGTCGCCCGCAAAGTCGATGGCATCCGCCAGCAGCGAAAGTGAGCCGGATGCCATACCCGCCGTGATTTCGATCAGGAACATGCTGGCGTTGACCAGCAGTGCGATCCACAGCACCCGGCGATAGCGGGCAAGGTTGACGACTTGGGTGGCGTTGGGGGTTTCGTGTTCACAGCAATGGGCAGACATGGGGGTTTTCCTTTCAATAGAGCGATTTAAAACCCTGAAGCCGCTACAGTGTCAATAACTTTTTTTACCAAGGTCGGGTGCCGTGCAGATCAAAGAACTCTCCAGTGCCACCGGCGTGGACGTAGAAACGATTCGTTTCTATGAAAAGCAGGGCCTGCTGCCAGAACCTGCCCGGCGCGATAACGGCTACCGTGACTACGCGCAGCAGCACCTGGAACGCCTGTCGTTCATTCGCCACTGCCGCGCGCTCGACATGCCCCTGGCAGCCGTGCAACGCTTGCTGGGTTTTGTGGACGCTCCCGATGCGCACTGCGCCGATGTGGACCAACTGGTGGACGAGCAACTGGAGCGGGTGCGCGCCCGGCTCAACAGCATGCGTGCGCTGGAGAAGCAACTGCTACAGCTGCGCGCACGTTGTTCCGGTACGCATGATGGCAAGCACTGCGCCATCCTGACCGATCTGGTGTCCGCCGCCCACGGCGAGGCATGCGCATGCCATTCTGTGGTTTTGTGATGGATTGGGATGACTGTGATGGGCAGGAAAGTGAGGGCGTCCAAACTGCCGCATGGCACGGAATGGCTAGGAAGCAACGCTTACCCCCGGGCCCAAGAGTGGCACCTTGGCCTCGATGTGCTTCAACAACAGAGGCCAAATTTTCGCTCCCGCCACGCGTTGGAATGCACCAAAGTGTCCTACCGCTTTGCGCCCCACCGCGTGCGGGTGCAGGTGCAAGCGCTCGACCTGTCCTGCGCTCTGACCAAAGCACGCCGCCAGTGCGTCCACCGCATCCACCGGACCAAAGGTTTTGTCGTCGTCAATGCTCCACAGCTGCATGTGGCCCTTAAATTGGTCGGGCTGGTACCAACCGTCGCATGCCCGGTCATCGCGAAAGTATCCCGGCGACATGCCCCACCTGGACCAGTCCATGGCGGCGGCCCCGGGCAGCGCCTCGCCACCGCCCAGCGCCCAGCCCGGCAACTTGCCGGTAAGACGCACACACAGTGGGACCCAGCCCCCATAAAACACACGGGTAACCTGGCGGTGCCATCCACGCGGCCAAAGCCCCCAGTACCCAAACTGGGAACCCAGGGTAATGACCGCGTTGATGTGCTCAAGCCCCTGCACCAGCGGCAATCCATTGCCCCCCAGGGAGTGCCCGACCCACAAAATGGGTAAGTGCCGGTCGCTTTCGGTGCTGCGCGCCTTCGCACAGGCCAACGCCCCTGAGAGGTCGTGGCGCACCCACTCGCGCATGCCGGTGCGCCCACTGGCGCTGCGCGCGCCCATTCCGCGGTAGTCAAAACACAGCACAGCGTAGCCACGCGCGGCAAGCCAACGGGCAAAGGCGTGGTAGTAGCGCTGCGGCACGCCGGTGGCGGGAGCCATGACCGCCACCGCGTGGGCGGGGCGGTGCTGCGGCACAAACCAGTGCCCGTGCACAGGGTGCCCATCGGTGGCGGCAAATTGCACCGATTCCATACTTACGGTCGCGGCCTGTGGGGCGGGTTCGTCCTGCAATGGCAGATGGGCGTGCAGGTGCACTTGGTCGGGGGACTCCAACGCTGCTCTCGCATACGTGGCAAGAGGGACGGCAGCGGACAAGGCGAAGGACATAGTGTCTCCAAACAGATGGTTCATGAAGCTGCATGGTAGATTTGTACTAATTTTTTGACTAGACCAACTTTTTACACCACACTGTTTACATGAGCTCACCAAAAGACGCGATTTCCTTGTCAGCAACCCAGTTGCACCGCCATCGCGAGTCCTCGGCATTGGATGCCAACGCGCTGGAGTTGTTTGCCCGGGTGGTCGCGGCCGGCAGCTTTTCACGCGCAGCGCGCCAGTTGGGGCTGACCCGTGCAGCCGTCAGCCGCCGCGTGGCTGCCATGGAGCAGA
Source organism: uncultured beta proteobacterium (assembly GCA_903944555.1). Classification (GTDB taxonomy): domain Bacteria; phylum Pseudomonadota; class Gammaproteobacteria; order Burkholderiales; family Burkholderiaceae_C; genus Allorhodoferax. Next base: position 6,227 of record CAJASG010000176.1, on the reverse strand, counting down.
TCGTCGGCCAGACGCTGCTGGCACGTACTACCCGCTCGCTGGGGTTGACCGAGGCCGGGCGTGCGTTGGCTGCGCGGGCTCAGGTCGTACACGAAGCCGCTAATGCGGCACGCATGGCGTTACGCAAGGAAGGTGACGCTCTGCAGGGCCGGTTGCGTATCACCAGCATGCGCGCCTTCGGATACAGCGTGCTGTTGCCTTTGCTGGCCGAGTTTGGTCGCACGCACCCAGGTGTGGCCATGGAGTTGATCTTCACCGAGCGGCGAGTCGACCTGGTTCGCGAGGGGGTGGATGTGGCCTTTCGCATTACCCGAAAGCCCCCGGATGACTGTGTGGCCCAACCGGTGCTGCGCTATTCGATTGGTGCGTACGGCAGCACGGCATTGCCCCTGAAAGATCCGCTGGCGTTGCAGCAATGGCCTTTACTCATGCTCGAAGGCGGCGCGCAAATCTGGCCGCTGCAGTGGCACAGCCGCAGCGGCCCAGCCCGCGAGACCGTAGAGCTGCAACCACACATCAGCGCCGACAGCCTCGAAGCCCTGGTAGCGCTGGCGCGTCTTGGCCAAGGGGTCGTTTTGGCGCCCGACTTTTGCGTGCAGGAGGACGTAGCGGCCGGACGTCTGCACAACCTGCTGCCCGATTGGCACTTGCCGATTGCTGAGGGCGATTGTGTTCAGGCCCTGACGATGCCTGTACACACCGCAGGTGCCAATGCACGCGCCCTAGTGCGCTTGGTGGCGCAGCGGTTGGAGCACACCCTACGGACCTGATTGCGTTTCAGGCAGTGCGGGGCGTACAACGAAATCACGCCAACTGCGCCACACCGTTACCAAAGCTCCAGTTTTCTCGGGCCGACTTGACAAGGTTGATGATGACGTCGTCGGATTTGATTATTTCAGCAGTCCACCGACGAGGTCTAGCAGCTCCGACTCGGATGCATTGCTCAGATCGCGACCCAGACATGCTGACAGATTGCCGCTCAATTGCAAACAGGCTAATCCATGAACCAAGGCCCAGCAACGAAGTGCTTCGCTTTGTACTGCAGGTGTTGAAACATTCGCGACCTGCATTTTGCGCATGACTGTCGGCACCATCATCCTATAGGCCTCCTCAGAGGCATCCTGCATCTCTTTGGTTTGCCCCTTCTGTGACACGATGGGTGCGAACATCGCCGCAAAGTGGCCGGGATACCGCCCAGCCATACTCAAGTAAGCAACCCCTTGGCGAGCCAACTGCTGTGCAGGGTCAGAGTCCCAGCCCTGAGCCGCGTCCTTTAATGCTTGCGCAAGAATTGAAAAACCGCGCACGGCGACGGCGTTGAAGAGCGCCGCCTTATCTGAGAAGTGGCGGTAAACCGAAACGTGGCTGACGCCGACCTCAGCCGCCAGATCCCGAAGACTGAAATTCATGTCGCCGCGCCGATGAATGAGAGCAACGGCCTGCTCAATGAGCGTGGCCCGCAAATCGCCATGATGGTAGGCGGTTCTTTTCTTCGCGTTGCTTGGTGGGTTCATGCATTGATTCTATCGCTGGCAGCGTAATGTTACCGGTGGTACTATTTGCCGATGCCGTGTCTACTTTCGGAGCAAAAAACAGAAATGAAAATTCCACAAACGCATAGCCAAACCATTGTTGTCGTTGGCGGGTGTGGAGTCGTTGGCAGCAAAATTGCCAGCATCCTGGCTCGTCGCAATCCTGGCATGAAGATTCTTATCGGGGGGCGATCCATCGAAAAAGCAATGGCAACCGCGTCCATGATAAAGAATGCCCAAGGCGTAACGTTTGATGTTGACGACCCCTTAAGTCTGTACCGATTGCATGTGCGCCCGGACCTTGTGATCGTGGCAGTGAACGACCTCCAAGACGCAACACTGCGCGCAGCGATCAAGGCAGGTATCGCGATTGTGGATATCACGCGCTGGACCGACCGCGTGCGTGATCTTGAAGCGATCGTCGCTGAGGCCAAGCCTGAGTCGCCGGTGATTGCCGGATCATCATGGATGGCTTGCATTCCTGGCGCCCTCACGCTCGTGGCCGCTGCCGGCATGGACAGCGTCGACTCCATTGATATGAGCGTGCTTTACGCCATGAAAGATGTCTCGGGCGGCAATTCGGTCGAGTACATGGACCGCCTGACAGCTCCTTTTTCCGTGATGCGTGAAGGAAAAATGGCTATCTCTGTTCCCTACACGGAAGGGCGAACGGTTCAGTTTAAAAACAACTATAAGACCACGGTGTACCGATTCGACTCGCCAGACCAGCATGTCTTGCCGCGCCTTGCAGATGCTGGCTCCGTGGCGATGCGCATTGCGTTTGACGACAAGGCGACCACATTCATTTTTTGGCTGATCATTCGATCTGGGCTGTGGGATTTGTTTGGTGGGGAGCGTTTCAAGTCACTTCGTCGCAGACTACTGCACAACCCCGGGCCTGGTGCTCCGCATCTGGTTCGCGTGGATGTGACGGGCAAACGTGCAGGCTGCAAATTGCAGCGCACTTTGCATGTCACCGATAACGAAGGCCAGTCGCACTTGACTGCCGTCGGTGCCGTCTTGCAAACCGAATGGGTACTTGGTCTAAATGGATTCTCAGCCCCTGGGAATGGTTTGCATTATGGTGAGCAGATGGGGCCCGAATCCGTCTTAACTAATGCACTTGCCGCCGAAGGTGTGCAAATCAGCTCGCTCGAGGTGCTTGTATGACTGCGGAGCTTTCATGTCGCTGCTCGCTTCGCGTGTTGAACGTGCATGACCGCAACATCGCTGCGCCGCCCGATGCGGTCGGAGCCCTCATCGACTCCTTGGCATCAGATGACGACGCGCTGTGGCCAAGCAGAACTTGGCCGCGCATGTGCCTTGACCGCCCGCTAAACGTGGGTGCCATTGGAGGGCATGGCCCCATCCGCTATTTTGTTGACGAATATCTCCCTGGGCGAATGGTCCAGTTCAGATTTCTCAGCCCGCGCGGATTCGATGGCCATCACCGCTTTGAGGCGACGCCAGCGGAAAACGGCAGCACACTTTTGCGCCACACAATTGATATGTCGATTGGCGGACTTGCGCTCTTTACCTGGCCCGTTATCGTCCGTCCATTGCATGATGCTTTGCTTGAGGACGCATTGAACCAAGCCCAATCGTCTCTGGGGTTGACACCTGCTTTTTCACCTTGGTCGGCATACGTAAAGCTATTGCGTTGGCTTGTGACCGGTGGCAGAGCCAAGCCACCCAAGCATTTTTGACTTGACGTGTGACCTGCGCTTAGAGGGGCACGATACCGGTGAGTTCACCGTGCGCCTGACGCCAAACCTGCCAACCGCCGTGCAGGGCGAGTGCCGCCATCAGAGTAGCCACCGCCAAGTCAGGCCACGCGCTACCAGTGCCAAAAACGCCCAGGGCAGCCAACACACAGAACGGCATGCGCATGCCACTCAGCGGTTTTGTGATGGGATTGGATGGATTTTCGCTATCCATGAACGAACTGCTCAGCGCAAGCTGTCTCGGCTGTGCTTCTCGGTGTGGAATGCCAAAAATGCTGAAACCCACAGCCGCCCTTGCCGATCTGTCTCTTCTGAAGCGGCCACTTTGCGGTGCAATAGGTTGTTAAAAACTTGATATAGAACAATATTTCCTGTGTTGACTTGCCCAGAGACCTCTTTCCCGCGCAATTCCTGAGATCATGGTTTCGTTCAGACCAGTGGGTGTTTGCATGTGTTTCAGCAAACTTTTGGTGCAGGGTACGTGGCCTCGTCGTTGATACGGCAACAATAGAGTTCGACCCAGGGCACTGATCGATCGGGAGGCGATCAATGATTATTCGAAGCCTAAGTGTGAGGTCCTACTGCGTCAGCACCATGCTGCGCCAAGACATGGTGTGCAGATCGGGTGAGCAGCAGTTCTCGTCCGTAACCGAGAGGGGCAAACCCGCAGACGCACCAGACAATGCACAGGGAGGCGCAGCATGAGCGACCACCACCTGTGTCCCACCGCCCCCATCTCTGGCCGAACCGGCCCCACAGTGCCAGGTAACCTGACGCTGGGCCAAAGGGCGGCGGCCCAGTGGCAAGTTGTCAGGCAAAAGTCTTCAGATAGCAATGCTGATCTGACTCTTGCCGGCATCCAGACGCTGCTGCATGACTTGGAGGTACACCAGATCGAGCTGGAGATGCAAAACGACGAGTTGCGCCAGGCCAAGGACGCATTGGACGCCTCACGTGACCGATATGCTGACCTGTACAACATGTCCCCGGTGGGCTATTGCAGTGTGAATGAGGACGGGTTGGTGACCCAGTGCAACCTGACGCTGGCCACCCTGCTGGGCGTAACACGCAGCGTCTTTGAAAGGCAGCCCCCTTTTGCGAAATTTATATTTCGAACCGACCATGACATCTGGTATCGGCTGCGTGCGCAACTGCTGGAGAGCGCGCTGCCACAGACAGGTGAGTTGCGCCTGCGCCTTAGCCAGGGCCCTGCCGCCATAGATGCTGATGCCCAGTTCGTATGGGTTCAACTCACCGCCACTGTGGCGCAGGATGACGCCGGCCGGCAGCTACTGCACATCGCGGTCACCGACATTGGCGCAGTCAAACAGGCCCAGGCAAGGCAAATGGACAGTGAAGCACGCTGGAGGTTTGCCCTTGAAGGCGCTGGCGATGGCCTGTGGGACTGGAATATCCAGACAGGCCAAGTCTTCTTCGCACCACGGTACAAGGAAATGCTGGGCTATGCCGATGCCGACATCGGCACCACCGTGGAGGAATGGAGCAAGCGCATCCATCCCGACGACGCGCCCGGGGTGTTGGCCACGCTGCAGCCCTATCTGGATGGCAAGCCTGGCACTGCGCTCGTTGAGTTTCGTATGCTGCGCAAAGACGGCCTCTGGCAATGGACGCTAGGCCGTGGCAGGGTGATGGAACGTGATGCGCAGGGCAAACCGCTGCGCATGATTGGCACCAACAGTGACATCAGCCAACGGCGGAGCGCGGATAAGAACTTGCGCCAGGCATTGGCCGCCACCGAAAAGGCCAATGACTCCAAGTCCCGGTTTGTGGCCGCTGCCAGCCATGACCTGCGTCAGCCCATGGCTGCCTTGGCGCTGTACGCTGGCATGCTGGGCGCGGCAGTGAAACCGGGCCATGAAATGCTGGTGTCCCAACTGCAGAGTTGCATTGACAGCCTGAGTGGGATGCTGAAGGACTTGCTGGATGTGAGTAAGCTTGACGCCGGGGTGCTGGAGCCAACGATCTCCAATTTTTCTATGGATAGTTTTGGCGCCTCGTTAATGACCATCTACGACGCCAAAGCCGCGGACAAGGGTCTGCAGTTGCGTTGGCGACATGGCGACCACATCTCCGTGTGCACTGACCGAAAAATGTTGCACCGCCTGATAGGCAATTTGATCGACAACGCCTTGGCCTACACCGACCAAGGCGGAGTGTTAGTCGCCACGCGGCGCCATGCAGGGGTGCTATGGCTTGAGGTTTGGGACACCGGCGTGGGGATGGCGCAGGATCAGATTCCGGTCATTTTTGAAGAATTCAGGCAGCTTGGCGACAACGCCCGCAACCGCGGCAGCGGTTTGGGGCTGGCCATTGTTATCAGGATGGCGAAGCTGCTTGGTTTGGAGATACGTGTGCGATCACGGCTTGGGCGCGGCTCGGTTTTTTCCATCACCTTGCCCGAAGGCGATACGCTGGTGCCCGTTCAGCCGCCCACCCCGACGGCTGTACCAGCATTGATCATCGGTGTGGTTGAAGACAATAAACAGGTTTTGGACGCGCTCGTTATGACGCTGCAAGTGCTGGGCCACACAGTGTTTGCTGGCACCAGCGGACCAGACCTGCTGAATCAGCTGGGGCAACAGGCCCCCGATGTTGTGATTTCCGACTTCCGACTGGGTGCCGGCGAAACCGGCCTAGATGTGATTGCTGCCGCCAGAGCCCGATTTGGCCTCGCGCTGCCGGCCATTATTCTGACTGGCGATTCCGCCCCCAATCTGGTTAGCAAGTTTGGCAACGGCGTGGTGGTCCTTATAAAACCGGTACAGATGGGGGAAGTGCAGGCGGCACTGGCACGCGCTACCCGCAAGAGCGCTTTGGCGGGCTAGTCGGCGTGTGACGCCACCTTGGCCCGTGCTGTGTGCAATTTGCTGTAGCTGTCGATCAGGCGCTGGTGCCTGTCGAGCCCCTCCAGTTTCATACTCGTGGGCGTTAAGCCGAAGAAGCGCACGCT
>CAJASG010000175.1 GCA_903944555.1 uncultured beta proteobacterium | reverse complement strand
CCATATAAAACAACAGCGTACTGGCAGCAACCAAAGGTAACACCAGTTTTTTCTCGTGCTTGTACAAGCCCGGCGCCACAAAAGCCCAGACCTGGTAAAGAATCCAGGGCAGTGACAAGCCAATGGCGGCCATCACGGACACCTTGATGGGCACCAAAAACGGCGACACCACGCCCACGGCAATCATCCGCGACCCCTCTGGCAGCGCTTTCACCAAGGGCATCGCCAGAAAATCATAAAGCTGCGATGGCCCAGGATAAAACAGCAGCACAGCCAGCACGGCACCAATGCCGTACAGTGAATACAAAAGGCGGTCACGCAACTCGAACAAATGCTGTACGAAGGGCTGCTCGGTTCCGGCCAGTTCGTCGTCGTTTTTGACAGGATCGGTCATTGGCTAATTTTTCGAGGGCGAAAGCGGGCGACCCGTGCCGCGCCAGACAAGGCCTTGGTGCGGGTGCCCGTGCGGGCCTTGTACCACTGGGGAGTAGCGCCCTGCTTGAGACGCCATTTCTTGTTGGGGTGTTTGTATTCGGGAACGTGCGTGTACCCGTCGTCCAAGGAGGCGCTGGACGCCAGTTCCGTGGTTTCGGTCCAACTCTTTTCAAAATCACTGGCGTTGGTCTGGATCGTGTTCTCGACGTCGCGGGCGGCACCTTCCACAGAATCGCGCATTTTTTTCAGTTCATCCAGCTCCATGGAGCGACTCACTTCGGACTTGACATCCGCCACATAGCGACGCGCACGCCCGAGCAAGGTCCCTACGGTTTTGGCCAAACCGGGAAGCTTCTCAGGACCGATAACCACCAAGGCAATGGCGCCAATGATGGCGAGCTTGGTGACTCCAATATCAATCAACTATCAGACCTTGGTCTTGGCTTCAACATCAATGGTTTCCTTGGCGACAGGTGTGCTGGTGCCCACTTGCTGCGCGGTAGGGGCCACCGGCGACTCAGCCGCTTTGTCGGTACCATCTTTCATGCCGTCCTTGAAGCCTTTGACCGCGCCACCCAAGTCGGAGCCGATGTTGCGGAGCTTCTTGGTTCCAAAAATCACCACGATGATGACCAGGAAAATAATCAAATGTGTTGTCGAAAATCCCATGTCTGTCTCCTAACGAATTAAGCCAATTTTAGCCATTTACCCACGCAACCACGGGCGCGGGCCACCCATCACATGAAAGTGCAGGTGACGCACCTCCTGCCCGCCTTCTGTACCGGTGTTGGTTACCAGCCGATAACCTCCATCCGGATACGGGTTACACCCTTCCTGCAGGGCCAACCGGGGCACCAGCGCCATCATGCGCCCTAACAGGCCCGCCTGTTCAGCCCCCACCTGCGCCATCGACGGGATGTGCATTTTGGGAATCAGCAAAAAATGCACAGGGGCCCAGGGGTGGATGTCGTGAAAGGCAAAAAACTCATCGTCCTCGTAGACCCGGCGCGATGGAATCTTTCCGGCCACAATTTTGCAGAACAGGCAGTCTGGATCGTGGTCTTGGATAGAAGCGCTCATGCGGACACCTCCATAGCCTGACCTTTGTTCATGGCCAGAAAGCCAGTCACGATGCGGAACAAGAACCAAATCGAAATCACGGTCCAAGCAATCCAGCCGGGCACCAGAAACAGCAGCCACAGGGGTGCCGTGACCAAATACAAGGCCCCGGCAATCACCACCGTGCGAATGCGCCAGCGAAAGTGCGAAGCGTGCCAAGTGCCCTCGGCGTCGCCACGCTTGAGGAGGTCAATGACCAAGGCCGCAATCAGCAACATGGGCCCAAACTGGCCACCTGGAATGACGGCACCTACGGCCACGATCAAATGCAGCACATAGCTAATGGTACCGACGGTATTGAGCGACTGTAGCTTTGCCATATCGACTGGGTTGATGGGCGTCACGGGTTGATTGGGCGTGGTGAAATCCTGCGTCATTGCTTGTCTGCCTCTCTGGCCAACACCTTGCGCAAGGCTTTTTCCTCAATACCACTGGTGCCGACACGGCGGTCTAGCTCGGCCACCACATCGGCGGGCGTCAGGTCATAGTGGGCCAGCGCAATCATGCAGTGGAACCACAAATCGGCCACTTCATACACGATTTTGGCCTTATCTCCCCCATGGTCAGCGTCTTTGGCTGCCATGACCACCTCGGTGGCCTCTTCACCAATTTTCTTCAAAAACGCGTCTGGGCCTGTGTGCAGCAAACGCGCTACATAGCTGGTTTCGGGGTTGCCGCCTTTGGCCGCTTTGCGGCTTTCAATCACAGCGGCCAAGCGGGCCAAGGTGTCGTTGGAGCTCATGGTTTGG
>CAJASG010000174.1 GCA_903944555.1 uncultured beta proteobacterium | reverse complement strand
TACACATCAAGGCCAGCGGCAAGCTCAGTATCTACACCCCCAGCGCCCAGGAACTGGCTCTGTGGCGTACCGCGCTGGACCCGCTTACCCTCGCATCCCAGTCCGGCATCCAGCCGGACCTGGTCAGGGCGATCAAGACCGCCACTGGCGCGCCGCCCTAAAAGCTGCGGCCCTGGCTGATCGCCAGTCCGCTTTCCCCTTTGCTGTCCATTGTTTGCAGACCCCAGGGCTGCGGGGCAGAGCTACGTCCGAAATCTCGCATCCACCACCTTCATACATACAAGGAGAAGACCATGAATGAAATTCAAGCCACGGTCCACGCGCACAAGCTGACCTGGATTCGCGCACTCGCCGCTGCCGCCGCAGTGGCCGCGCTGGCTGCATTTGCCCCGGTAGTCTGGCTGGCCGCATCGGGCGGCGCCGGGTTGCTGGTGCTGGGCGGCATTCTGGCCATTGGCTTTGCTGCCGTGCAGATGCTGCCGCTGATGGGCCAGAAGCTGGAGAACACACTGCTATCAGCCCGCAAGGCCGAGGCCAGGCGCAACCCGATTGAACAGTTGCAAAACGAAGTGCTGCGCCGTGCCGAGCGGCTGCGCTCCTTTCGCATGGCACTGGTGACCGTGGGTGGGCAGATCGAGTCCATCCGTCAGATGATCGAAAACAGCCAGAGCAAGTTCTCCGGTCCGGTATTGGCGCGCCAACACCGGGCGATGGAGAAGCTGCAGCAGTTCCACAACCTCAACATCGGCCGCCTTAATCAGGCACAGGCTGCGCTGCAAGAGTTCAAAAACACGGTGGAGCAAAAACAAAGTGAATGGCATATCGCCCTGGCGATTGATGACGCCAACCGGGCCTTGGACCCCAATGCGGCCGACAACCTGATTCAGGACCTGCTGGCCGACACCGCACTGCGCACGGTGCAGGACCGCTTCAACAACGTCTTTGCCGAGCTGGATCTGCAGATGAGCAGCATGGACGGCCCCACCCGCAGCCTGCTCGGTGAGCAGAACCTCGACCACATGGGTGCACTGCACCTGCCACAAACCATTTCCCAAAGGAGCGAGTTATGAATTTCTGGAAATACCTGCGCCTGATTGGCAGCGTGATCGTGCTGGTGATCGCAGTGCTGACTGTGGTGCTGGCACTGCTGCACCGGCCAGACAGCGATGAAGACACGCCTTCCCCCCGATCCCCTCCTGCATTCAAGCCACAAGCGTGCCCCACTGGTCTCTAACCCTACTTTTACTTCAAGGACAACACCATGCGCATCGCAAATACATCTCTGGCTCTTCTCACCATCAGCTTGCTGGCTGCATTCCAGGTCAGCGCCCAAACGGACGCGGGGGCACCCAGCAACGCCTTGCGCGTAGCCACCGGCAAAAAGGGCAAGGGCTATTCCAAACTGTTTGCCAACATCAACGCCGTGTGCGGCGCCCAGGTGGCAATGACCGAAGTGGAAACCGAAGGCGGCTTGCAGAACCTGACGACGCTGGCGGCCAACCAGGCTGACCTGGGTTTTGCACAGCTGGACACGCTGCAAGACATGAAATCCTCAGACGAAGCCATTGGCGCATTGCAGGCGGTATTGCCGCTGAACATGAACCTGCTGCACGTCATTGGTCGCGCCGATGGGTACAGCTACAAGACTGAGAAAAAACTCGGCGGATTGATGGGCGGTGACACCGTCAACATTCCGGTGGCCAAATTCTCCGATCTCAAGGGCTTGCCAGTGGCTGTGGTCGGTTCGGCCCGTGCCTTAGGGCGTGTGCTGGACAGGCGCAATGCCATGGGCTTTGTGTTTGTGGACGTAGAGACCGACGAGCAAGCCCTGGCCAAACTCAAGGCGGGCGAAGTGGCCGGCCTACTCAGTACCAGCGGCTGGCCCAGCGGCCCCGTGCAAAAGCTCAAGCGCGACAGTGGTGTGCGTTTGGTTCAGTTCGACATGGCGGTGCAGCCGCCCTACCAGCTCATCAAGAAGAACTATGAGAACCTGGACGCTTTCAACCACGCCTTCCTGGCTGCGCCCAATTTGCTGGTGACCCGGGCCTTCTCTGCTTCGGGGGTGAATGGACGGGCGGTTGCCACCTTGCAGAGCTGCATTCAAAAAAACTTGGTCAATCTGCAAGAGGGGCAGTTCGAACCAGCTTGGCGCGATGTCAAGAACACCACGGATACCTTTGGTTGGCCACGGTTTGTGGGCGGCAAGCGCTAGACGAAGTCCGTCTGCGTAGTTACACGCAGGCAAGCATGTGCGACTACTGATGTGCAGTTTGCCGTGCGTGACTAAGATTTTCGTAGCACAAGAACTATTTTCAAATTCAAATAGGGGAGACCAGATGAAATTTCCAAATGTTAATTTGGTGTTAAATACAAAACAGAGGGGATCTGCCAATCCGGGCTGGTTGATTGCTATCGTAGTAATGCTCGCACTGTCCTATATAGGTTGGCCATTTTCAATTGTCTCTGCTGGCCAGCGCGGAGTTCTCACCACCATGGGGAAACCGTCTGAAGAGGTGTACCCGGAGGGTATTCACTTCATCATTCCCTTTGCGCAAAAAATGAACACCATGGATGTGCACATGGCCAAGAACGAAGGCCAGGGGGAAGCCGCTTCCAAAGACCTGCAGGCGGTGCAGGTCAAGGTCATCCTTAACTACCACCTCGATCCTGCGGCTGCTTCACGGGCCTTCAGGGACATTGCCTCCTCCACGGACGAGGTGGCTGCCCGCGTGATTGATCCGGCACGGCCTGAAGCCGTGAAGGCTGTCACGGCGCGCTTCACTGCCGAGGAGTTGATCACGCGTCGTACTGAGGTGCGTGACCAGATCGCCATTCTGCTGCGAGAGAAGATGATGCGCCACGGCCTGATCCTTGATGAATTTGCGATCGTTAACTTTTCTTTCTCGCAGTCGTTCTCCGGGGCTATTGAGGCCAAGGTTCGCGCAGAACAGGAAAAACTCAAGGCTGATCGCGATTTGCAGCGCATCCAGGTCGAAGCCGAACAGCGTATTGCCAGTGCAAGAGCCGAGGCCGAGGGTCTGCGATTGCAACGCCAGGAAGTCACACCGTTGCTGCTGGAACTGCGTCGGGTGGAGAACGACCGCATGGCCATCGCCAAGTGGAACGGCCAATTGCCAACCACGACGGTGGGAGGTTCGGTGCAATCACTGATTAATTTGCCTTCCGCAGCCCTTTCACCGCGCTGATGCATAGTCGCATTCATTCAGGGCCAAACGGGGACCGAGTGGTGGGATAACTGGATGGATTGGAGCGGGAACGGTGGGTCGTCGGATGCCAATGTCGATACCTATTTCAACGTACCCTGCAGTCCGCTAGTCAATGCATGCCACACGGGCAGCCATGATAAAATATGTCATGGCTGATCGAAAAATTGTCGACGATACGCACCACATCACGCAAAAGCGTGGGAATGGTCAGCTTCGACGTGAAATTTGGGTGGATGCGCAC
>CAJASG010000173.1 GCA_903944555.1 uncultured beta proteobacterium | reverse complement strand
GCGCAGAGCCAGCGGATCGGTGTGGGTGCGCTGGGTCAGGCTTAGAAAGGCTTCCAGCTCAGACAGGAAGAAGGCCGCACGGCTGGCCGCTTTGGGGTGTGCCGAAGGGAAGTCAAACGCCAGTGTGCTCAGCGCATCCATGACCCGGTAGGTGCCGGTTTGCTGGCCGTAAATCGTCTCCACCCCAATGATGCCGACGATGATCTGGGCGGGCACGCCGGTCTCAGTTTGGGCACGCTCCAAAGTTTCCCGGTTGGCTTGCCAGAATGCAACGCCCGCTTTGATGCGAATGGGGTCGATAAAGCGGCTGCGGTACACCGCCCAGTTCTTGGGCGTGCCCACAGCCGGCGGCGTGATGGCGCGGGCAATCGCGGGCATGTAACGCGCCTGGCCGATGGCCTGGCGGACCCATTGCGGGTCCAGGTTGCGCCGCTCGGCGATGTCGTTGGCGATTTGTAGCACGTCGGGGCGAGTGGCATACAGCGGGCCTGCAGCGGTGGGCAGCACCTTTACTTTCTTGCCGTGTGCGACGCGTACGTGCTTTGCCTTGGATTTAGTGTGTTTTTGGGTTGTAGCTCCCGCATTCATTGCGCAAGCAGCTATCAAAAACAGAGCAATAAAATGGGTCAAAGGGGTCGGTGTCATCAGTGCGGTCGCGGTAGGGAGCTTGGCACCAAGTATCGCACTCCAACACTAGGCCTTCAGCATGCCGCGCTCCTCGATGAAGGCCACCACCTCCGCCAGACCGGTCAGTGTTTTCAGGTTGGTCATCACAAAGGGCTTGAGGCCGCGCGCCGTAGTGCGCATGCGGATGGTGTCGGCCTCCATCACTGCCAGATTGGCCCCCACATGGGGTGCTAGATCGGTCTTGTTGATGACAAACAGGTCACTCTTGGTGATGCCAGGGCCGCCTTTGCGCGGGATTTTTTCACCGGCCGCCACGTCGATTACGTAAATGGTCAGGTCCGACAACTCGGGGCTGAAGGTGGCGGCCAGGTTGTCGCCTCCGCTCTCAATAAACACAATGTCGGCGTCCGGGTGGTCGACCAGCATGCGGTCAATGGCTTCCAGGTTGATGGAGCAGTCTTCGCGGATGGCGGTGTGCGGGCAGCCGCCCGTTTCCACGCCCATGATGCGGTCCGCGGGGAGGGCGCCGCTGACGGTGAGCAGGCGCTGGTCTTCCTTGGTGTAGATGTCGTTGGTAATCGCCACCAGGTCGTACTGTGCGCGCATGGCCTTGCACAGCATTTCCAATAGCGTGGTTTTGCCGGAGCCCACGGGGCCGCCGATACCAACGCGCAGGGGTGGGAGTTTTTTGGTGCGGCCGGGGATGTGGTGCAGGGTGGACATGGTTATTTGCTATAAAGTTAGGAGCTGCTTGCGCAATGGGTACGGGGGCTAGGAGCGAAAAAGCCTTGAATATTGAACCTCATGCTGGGCACTCAAAATGGCCAGCATGGGAGAAAAGGCTTGGCGTGTGCTGTCGTTCAAGGTCAGCGCGTGGTTAATGGCGGCGGGAATCTCGGCGGTGAGCTTGGAGAGAATGCGTTGCCCGGCGCTCTGGCCCAGGGGAACCGACTTGATAGCGGCTTGCACCATGTTCTCGGCCCAGCCAAAGGCGTAGGCCAGCAGGCAGTCACGCACCTCTGCCCGGGTGGCGCTGGCGGCCAAAGCAAATGCCATCGGATAGGTCGGTTGCTGCTGGGCCAGCAGGTCAATCTGTGCCTTGGTTGCCGTGGTGTGGTTACGCAACCAGTCCAGCAGGCTTTTGCCCATTTGCTCGGTCTGGGCACGCAGTTCGCTGCTCTCGCGCGTTTGCAGCACCCAGGCGTTCAGGCTGGCAATGCGCGCGTGGTCGTCTGCCTGCCAGGCTGTAATGCCCTGCGCCACGGCTGGCAAATCGGAGCGCGCCAAGCTCAGGTGCAGCTGATCCACCAACCAGGAAGTTGCTCCTGATTCAGTAGCTGCTTGCGCACTATCCACGGCACTTTCAAGGCATTCTGAGTATGAAAATCCGCCGATGGGCAGGGCGGGTGAGGCCAGCCACATCAGCTGCATCAGACTGGCGTCCAGCATACGGGGTGGCGATTCAGTGTTCGTGATCGTGGCCATGCTTGCAGCCCGGTCCGTGGACGTGGGGTGCAGCAGCGGCCACAGGCACGCGAATCGGGATGAGGCCGCGCTTGGGCTTGTCTGGCGCAGACGCTGGTTCATCCCCATGGTTGTGTGCACCGTGCGAACCGTGTGCATGGCTGTGGCCGCCGGCTGAGTAGGCTCCGCCCTCGGGCTCGAACGCCTCGGTGGCCTCAACCACTGTCATGTGCATGGCGCGCAGCATGTCGTCCAGCACATGGTCGGGCTCGATTTTTAGGTGGTCGGGTTTCAGTTCGATGGGCACATGCCGGTTGCCCAAGTGGTAGGCGGCGCGGGTCAAATCGAAGGGCGTGCCGTGCTCGGTGCAGGCGGTGATCACCAGCACCGGTTGCGGCGCAGCAATGACCCGGATGAGTGAGCCGTCTTCCGCCACCAGTACGTCACCGCCGCGCACCAGCGTGCCACGGGGCAAAAACACGCCAAGCTGGCGCCCTTGCGAATCGGTGGCGTCAAAGCGGCTTTTCTGGCGCACATCCCAGTCCAGCTCGACGGTGGCGGCGCGTTTGAGGAGCACGGGCGCCAAGCCTGCGCCTTGGGGCATGAGTTTGGAGATTTGGAGCATCAAAATAAAAAGTAGCGTTGCGACATCGGCAAGCTTACCGCTGGCTCGCAGGTCAGCAGTTGGCCGTCGGCGCGCACGCTGTAGGTCTGCGCGTCGATCTCCATGGTGGGCAGGTAGCTGTTGTGCACCATGTGCTGCTTGCGGATGCCGCGGATGTTGCGTACCGCGCTCACATTTTTGGACAATCCAAAGCGCTCTTGGATGCCCGCGTTCTGACCGGCCTGGGACACAAAGGTGATGGACCCCTTGGCCAGTGCGCCGCCAAAGGCGCCAAACATCGGGCGGTAGTGCACCGGCTGCGGGGTAGGTATGCTGGCATTGGGGTCGCCCATGGCGGCCATGGCGATGAAGCCACCTTTCAATATCAAAGCGGGCTTCACGCCAAAGAAGGCCGGTTTCCACACCACCAGATCGCCCCACTTGCCGACCTCGATTGAGCCCACCTCGTGGCTAATGCCGTGGGCGATGGCCGGGTTGATGGTGTACTTGGCAATGTAGCGTTTGGCGCGGAAGTTGTCGTTGCGCTGCAGGGCTTCTACCGGTTCAGCCCGACCGGCATCGGGGCTTAACCAGCCGCGCTGTGCCTTCATTTTGTGCGCCGTCTGCCAGGTGCGAATGATGACCTCGCCCACGCGGCCCATGGCCTGGCTGTCGCTGCTCATCATGCTGATGGCGCCTAGGTCGTGCAGGATGTCTTCGGCGGCAATGGTTTCCTTGCGGATGCGACTTTCGGCAAAGGCCAGGTCTTCGGCAATGCTGGGGTCCAGGTGGTGGCACACCATCAACATGTCCACATGCTCGTCCAGCGTGTTCACGGTGTAGGGCATGGTCGGGTTGGTGGAGCTGGGCAGGAAATTCTCCTGGCCCACCACGCGCAAGATGTCCGGGGCATGGCCGCCGCCCGCGCCTTCGGTATGGAAGGCGCACAGGGACCGGCCCTTGGTGGCGGCTATGGTGTTTTCGACAAAGCCGGATTCATTCAGCGTGTCGGAGTGGATGGCGACTTGCACATCGGCCTCTTCGGCCACGTCCAGACAGTTGCTGATGGCCGCCGGGGTGGTGCCCCAGTCTTCGTGCAGCTTCAGGCCGATGACGCCGGCATTCACTTGCTCGTGCAATGCGGCGGGCAGGCTGGCATTGCCCTTTCCCAAAAAGCCCAGGTTCATGGGGAATGCGTCAGCCGCCTGCAGCATGCGTTCGATGTTCCACGGCCCGGGCGTGCAGGTAGTGGCAAAGGTGCCGGTGGCAGGACCCGTGCCGCCCCCCAGCATGGTGGTGACGCCGCTGGCCAATGCCTCTTCGATCTGCTGCGGGCAGATGAAGTGGATGTGACTGTCGATGCCGCCGGCGGTGACGATATTGCCTTCACAGCTGATGACCTCGGTGCCGGGCCCGATGATGATGTCAACGCCCGGCTGCGTTTCGGGGTTGCCGGCCTTGCCGATGGCGACAATGCGGCCGCCCTTCAAGCCGATGTCGGCCTTGACGATGCCCCAGTGGTCCAGGATCAGGGCGTTGGTCATGACGCAATCCACGGCGCCCTCGGCCCGTGTTCTTTGTGATTGCGCCATGCCATCGCGGATGGTCTTGCAGCCGCCAAACTTCACCTCTTCGCCATAGCTTCCAGCGCCCAGCGTGAAGTCCTTTTC
>CAJASG010000172.1 GCA_903944555.1 uncultured beta proteobacterium | reverse complement strand
CGTGCGCCACCACGCAGTACAGGCAGTGGTTGGCGGCGCTGGTGGTGGTGACGATCATCTCGCGGTCGCCTTTGCTCAGCCTGCTGGTGCGCCCAACCGACTCGGGCACCATCAAGGCATCGTGGTAGGCGAAGAAGGCGCGCCACTCGGCCGGGCGGCGGGCAAAGGCCAGAAAGACGTTGGGGACGAAGCCCGACTTTTCTTGCACTTCCAGAATTTTGGCCTGGATGTCAGCGGGCAGGCTGTTGATCTCGGGGAGGGGGTAACGTGCCATGGGTGTCTCCTGTGTGGTTTGAAAGCATTATCCTTCTGGTTTTTTGCATCCACACACTGAGAGCACGATGACCACATCCTACGAGCAAGGCCTTGCCACCCGCAAACAAGTGATGGGCGAACAATTTGTCGCGGCTGCGCAGGCCAATACCACCCCTTTTACCCAGCCGATTCAGGACCACATTAACCGCGCCGCCTGGGGCGACACCTGGCAGCGCCCAGGGCTAGACCTGAAAACCCGCAGCCTCATTACCGTGGCCATGCTCACTGCGTTGGGCAAGCAAAACGAACTCAAAGGCCATGTGCGCGGTGCTTTGAACAATGGCGCCACGGCGGCCGAGATTCAGGAAGTGCTGTTGCACGCTGCCATTTACTGTGGTGTGCCAGCCTCAGTGGAGGCGTTTCGCACCGCCAACGAGGTGGTGGCCAGCACACCATGAATACCGCGCACCGTTCACGTCTCATTGGCTTTAACAAGCCTTATGGCGTATTGAGCCAATTCACCCCGGAAGGGCGTTGGCGTGGACTCAAGGATTTCATCGATTTGCCAGGTGTGTACGTGGCAGGGCGTTTGGACGCCGACAGCGAAGGCCTGCTACTGCTGACCGACGACGGAAAATTGCAGGCCCATATTGCCGACCCGCGCTTCAAAATGCCCAAGACCTATTGGGCACAGGTCGAAGGTGTGCCGGATGAGGCCGCACTGCAGGCGCTGCGCAATGGCGTGCAGCTGAACGATGGATTGACCCTGCCTGCAGGTGCCCGGGTCATGGAGGTGCCGCCCGACCTTTGGGCGCGGGACCCGCCCATTCGCCAGCGCCAGGCCAAGCCTACGGGGTGGATTGAGCTGATCCTGCGTGAAGGCCGTAACCGCCAGGTGCGCAGAATGACGGCTGCCGTGGGTTTGCCCACCTTGCGCTTGATCCGCACCGCTATTGGCCCCTACACACTGGAAGCACTGATGCCCGGTGCCTGGCGGGAGCTCTCGGTCGCTTGAACGGGGCCGCGCGCGTGCCGGTTTGGATCAGGCCAGCAGAATTTCCAGCACGGTGTTGCCGGGTGCGCTGTGTATGCTGACCGTGCCACCTACTGCCGTCGCGCGTTCCCGCAGGGCGGACAGTCCTTTGTGGGGTGCTGTTGAGACGTCAAAGCCACAGCCATCGTCCACGATACGCAATCGGATGCCTTGTGGCACCTGGGACAATTCGATGCGCACGCTGTTTGCCTTTGCATGTTGCAGCACATTGGACAATGCCTCGTACACCATGAATTGCAATTGCCGCATGGCGTTGTTGTCAAGCCGCTGCGTTGGCTCAATCAGGTCCACACTCCACTGCAGTTGAATCTCTGCGGCCTTCAAACGTGGCTCGAGGCGGTAGCGCATATTGGCCAACAAGGCGGTGATATCCCCAGGCGGCATGTTCATGGCATCAATCGACAGCTTGAGATGGTCCAGCGATTCGCGCAGGGTTTGCAGCACCTGTCCATCGGTGGCCTTGCCTGACTGCAATTGCCGCATGGCAACGCTGATGTGGGAACCCACGCCGTCATGCATGTCCCGCAAGATGCGACTGCGTTCAAACCCGCGCTCCTGCTCACGGGCCATTTTTTCAACATGGTCGTAGGTGGCTTTTAGTTCGCTTTCCTTTTCAGCCACGCGGTTCTCCAAGGTCACAAGGAGATCGCGTGCATGTCCACTGGCATCACGAAAGCGCAAAATAACCACGTACCCAAGGGTCAATGCGAACAAAATAGAGCTATAGCGCATCCATGTGTTTCCGCCAAAAGCCTCGCTGACCCGAAACATGTACCAGTCACGCAAACCAACCATCGTATTGAGCAACAGCGTCCCCGCCACGATTTTGTGCAAAAAGAGGCCACCATGGACCGCTTTCCAAATGTAGAACGCCAAAAAGACCAGAGTAGTCACTCCCAAAGTGGCATACGCAACGGTTAAAACCAGCGGGTATCCAAAAACCAGGGCGATTGACGCGGCTGCGGCAGTTCCTGTGACCTCAAGCCATAACCAGCGACGCAGCCAAGCCGCGGCGGGCAAGTGGCTCCAATTGGCGAGTTCTACACAAAACAGCATCATGCTCGCCACCCATGCAGCCAACGAGAGCACCGTGACGACGCCCCACCACGGCCATACGAGCGGAGGGGTTTCCAGAATGGCGTCGCACACGCGGATCGTCCAACACAGCTCAGCGATGCCAGCAAACAAATAGAGCCTGTCGCGCACCGTATGCTGCAGATGGGTGGTGTAAAAAATCCTCTCAACTTGCGTCATCCACAAAGCCATTGCAATCAGTCCGATCAGGCAACTCAAAAGGACCACGCCAAATGTTCCCGTGCTGCGCGTACGGTAGTCGCTCAGGTAAAGGGGATAGGTTTCTTCGTAGGGGCCCAACACCATGGGGGCCAGACCTGCCCGCCGTCCGACGTCAGCACGCACCACAATGTGGAGCACGTTTTGCAAGCCTAAAAGCATGGGTGTGATAACAATGTGCCGAGGACTCTTTGCGAAATCAGCGCCTCCGGCCCGATTCATGTCGCCATTGCGCTGAATCAAGGCTCCATTGAGCCAAACTTCGTACGCATTTCCCAAGCGTGGGATGTAAAGACCATAAGGAATCGCAGGGACTGAACTCAGCGCAAAGGACAGGTGAAAGGTGGCTACACCCGCAAGCCCAGGATGGTGGCGATCCCAGTGGTAGGGCAGACTGCTGCTTTGTTCGGTCGTTTTGCCGTCGACGGTGGCGTAAATCAATGCATTGTGCAACTCCAGTGTTTCGGCTTTACTGCAAACCGCAGAAAATGCAAGCATCACGCCCAAAAACAGCAGTCGTTTGAAGCAATGAATTACCGTGAAACGCATGGCTTGTTCATGGGGTTCAGTGCGATCCAGTCAGCAACCCCATGCGCGTCGCTTCAAAAACCGCTTCGCTTTTGGAGTGCACCGATAACTTGGCGTACAGACGCTTGATGTGTGTCTGTACAGTGTGCATGCTCAAATCCTGCAAGCGCGCGATCTCGGAATACGAAAACCCCCGGGCGATCAGTGACAGAACCTCCTGCTCGCGGGGGGACAAAATACTGCGCTGTGCGATCTCACAAGGGGTGAGAATTGCTATATTATTTATAGCTAGTTGCGCAGTATCTGTGAGCATTGCAGCACTTATTTCCTTGAAAATTCGGTACTTTGAAAGCACCCTGCGGGCGATCATGGGTGAGATGGGTGACTCACCGTTGCGCATATCCAAGATAGTCTTTGAAATATCGTCAGGCGTCGCATCTTTGTGGATATAGCCCAAGGCGCCAGCCTCAATGCTGGCCAGCACGCTTTCGTCGTCGCCAAACATCGAAATGACCAACGGCTCACAGGCAGGGTTAAGCGCCACGGCCGTTCGGATGACATCCAGTCCGTTGCCATCGGGCAGTCCCAGGTCTGTCAGCAACACATCCAGCCCATCTGGGTTGTTGCGCAGCCAGGTGTCAGCTTGTGCCACCGTGCCGACGGCACCCACCAGCGAAAGGGTTGGGCAGCGCGCGACGCTTCCTGCAAAAAATTCGCGGGTCAACAAATCGTCTTCCACTATCAATACACGCCACATAGAAGGGATCAGGCCTCTCAATCAATAGGGGTGAGCATAGCGGTACGGGCTGACTTGGTGGTCGCCAAGCTTGTCCCATGTTTATGGGATGGTGGTTTTCACGCCAATCGATACGATCAAGCGAACTTCAGGGGCTTACTATGAAAACGATTCTCACCACCACCGCTCTTTCCCTTGTCAGTGCTGGTGTGCTTTTGCTATTTGGCTGTGGTGGCGGGGGCGGAGGTGGGAGTGCATCAGGAACATCTACCATACTCTCTGGAACGGCCGCCGTTGGGGCTGCCTTCACCGATGCGGTCATCACCGTGGTCGATAGCCGGGGGCAGACCGTTGGCACCAGTTCAGCGGTGGGAAGCAATGGCACCTACAGCATTACATTGGCGAGTGGCGCGGTAGCCCCCTTCATTCTTACGGCATCCCGTACCAGTGCCGATGGTTCAGTCGAGTCCCTGGTCAGTGTGGTCCCGTCCACTACGGGCAGCTCGGCAGTCGTCAATATCACACCGGTCACAAACCTGATTGCGTCACGCCTGAGCAGCTCTGGTAACCCCTTGACTCTTGCGACCGAGTTGGCACAGGGAACGACGGTGGTTAACGCAACCACATTGGCCGCAAAGGTAACTGAGGTACAAACTATTTTGGGGCCGGTATTGGCTGCCACCGGCACAGCTGGAACCGCCCCATTGACCGGAACTTTCGCGGTGGACGGAACCGGCTATGACCGACTGCTGGACTCTATCAAGGTCACCATCACTCCAGCAAGCGCGACCACGGCGAGTATTGAAGTGGGGATCAAGGAAACTCAGGCAGCCGTTAGTACGCCGCCCACCACGATTCAGTTTTCCAACACAGATCCCATTGCCACCATCACAACTAACAACGCCATCTCAACAACGGTAGGGGGTGGAAGCATTGGAGTCAATGCGATCACCAACGGTAATTTGGTGGTGAGCGGCACATCGGCTTTGATTTCAGAGCACATCACACAGTTGAACACCTGCTTTGCGTTGCCATTGGCGAGTCGGGTCAGCAGTGCTTTGTCGGGCACGGCTCCCAACAGGTTGTCGGTAGGGAGCGCCGCAGACGTCTTGAATTCTGCCTGCCGCACTGCGTTTTTTGGCAATGATCCTGCGAACTTCAAATCCAATGGCGGATTGGTTGGCCGCAACGCCAACGATAGAGGCGCGTTTTCAGGCCTGTTCAAAGAAGGTGCGAACAACGTCATATTCAGCCAAGGCACGTATGAATTTACGCGGGCCAACGGTGACATCGTGGTGGGTTACAAGAGTAAAACCGCGGCCGGCAACGAAACCTTTGATACGTTTGTATTGCGCCTGGACACCGATGGGAAGCTCAAACAAATTGGTAATCAGTACACCTACCCTGGCGGTGTCTCCGCCTATCACCAGAAGCGAGAATTTATTACGCTCAGCCAGTCTGCCTGGAACTACTACAGCACGGGCTACAACGTCAGCATTGACGATGTCACCAGTATTGGTGGAGCACCGGGAACTGGGACCGGAAACTCCTACTTTGATCGCGTGGTGGTGACCACTCCCAAAGGAAATACTCTGACCCTAAAACCCAAGGTCGGTTACTCCTATCTCACGTTGGTGACCGATGGCACCAATTCACTGAGCCCTTCGACGCCCAATGGTTCTGGAACCAGCTTTGTGCGCTTGAACAGCGAATATGTAAACACAGCCAACGCG
>CAJASG010000171.1 GCA_903944555.1 uncultured beta proteobacterium | reverse complement strand
TGACAAGGAAATAGCCTGGTGCGACGAACGGATTTGCGCCCACGTCAAGAGTGATGAGCGGGCAAAGAAGGCCGCCCAATTGCTTGGGATTGGCCCACTTACAGCTTCTGCACTGGTATCGACGGTGGGTGATTTCGCCCAATTTCACAATGCCCGGCAATTCGGGGCCTGGCTCGGCCTAGCGCCGAGTCAGAATTCAACGGGAGGTAAGACCAAGCTGGGTGGCATCACCAAGCGTGGCGACACCTACCTGCGTACCCTGCTTATCCAGGGGGCGAAGTCCGCCGTCATGAGTGCAGGCAAGCGCAGCGACCGCATCAGCAAGTGGCTATTACAACTCAAGGAGCGCATTGGCTGGCAAAAAACGGTCGTCGCGCTGGCCAACAAAAACGCCAGAATACTGTGGAGCGTATTGACAAGGGGAACCACGTACGACCCTGAGCACGTCCCGACGTATCCGGGTGCGGTGTCCGCTGCTTAGGCTCAGACAGATCGTGCAACCTAAATATTGATTTTTCACCAACAGACGTGCGCTCGAAGATGCTCACCACAGGTCAGACCGGCAGCAGATGAACTCGACATTCCCTCAGTGGCAGGCGGCGCCTGATCACGCTTTTCGAATGGAGTCCTGCTGAGCGGTTCGTATCTGGGGCCTCGGTAAAACCCACCGAAACAAGCCCGCCTGTAGATGTGCAGTCTGTACTTGCTTGGTGTCGCTCCCGAGTAAACGTCATCTGGTCAGATTTCAATTGTCGGTATGCCAAAGATGGAAAACCGTTCTTGACTTAACTGGAAGTCCCTGTAGAGGGGATGGGCTCATTTAGCCAAGTTGCAATCCCTCCAGCGTATCCACTCCCACGAATTCTTGCATCCATGGCAACAGCATGGATACAAACCACAACGCGGCCAAGACGATGGCCCCATACCGATTCACCCGCATCAAAATTTGGTACATCAAAACACTCCCTTTGAATTCATCCTACAGGTCAGACCTGTTTCTGCAACTGGTTTTTGAGCACGACAATGTGTGTCATGGGGGAGGGGAGACGGCGCATCTGCGTTTTCATGTGGACGGTCAATACCAGCACCAAAGCAAAAGGGCCCCTCGGGGCCCCTTTGCATACCAACCAGATCGACTAAGCCGTTTTTTTCTTGGCAGCAGGTTTTGCTTTCTTGGCCGGGGCGGCGGCCTTGGCCGCAGCCTTTGCCTGCGGTGCAACCGGCGCAGCAAGCATTTTCAATGCAGCACGTTGTGCGCGCAGTGCATTGAGTTCCACATTGAGCTTTTCCTTGCGTTCAGTCAGCTTGGCAATGCTTGCGGTGAGCTTTGCAACCGCCTTGGCGGTCTTGGAGACGGGTGCTTTTTTTGCGGGTGCTTTGATGGCGGGTTTTGCGACGGGCTTGACGACTTTGGTCGCCGGCTTGATTGCTTTCGCGGGAGTCGCGACTTTCTTGGTGCTTGCGGACGCTTTAGAAGCGGCCTGTTTTTTTGCAGTTGCCATGATTGAAGTTCCTAATTATTGTTAACTGGTTCGTAGTTTTGACCAGCGTCGTATTGTCATCAATATTTCACAGGGTGTCGACAGTTACCGACCGCTTCACCGACGCATTGGCGCTTTGCGTTTCCGACGCACCACCGCAAAGCATCACAGATGGTTCACACCACGCTCCCCCATTTCACTCACGTAATCCTGGAAATTGGTTTGCTCCGCCGCGGCCTGCTGCTCGGCCATCGATACCTCCGGGGCATCGTCGTCATTCCAATCCTGCGGCGGGACATTGGCACTGTCTGTAGTGTTGACGGAGGGGCCGTCGCCCCTACTTGTGGCACCGGAATCTGGTATCAAGTCGAGCAAGAACGTGAGGAAGCTAGACCCCCTATAGAGCGCAAAGCATACGACAACGGTTCAGACGCAGACCTTCGGGCTAAATCCCAGGCTGGATGCGATGACACCAATCACGAAGAACGGGAAAGAGCATGGTTTGGTTTTTGCCTCCAGGAGGCATGGGTCCCATGCTGGTTGAACCTGAGCGATGGATCGCGGGTCCCAATGCGATCCCGCCGACACTGCTATCGCAGTGCGCAGTGCGCGCCACTGGGGATTCATCTGGCATTGACATTGCTAGTTCTCTACCAGGTCATCGCAGCGTTGCGTCGCGATCACACAAGCCTGTGCGCCCCAAGTCGAATGGCGCCGCTCCAGCACATCGCCCCGTTGAAAATGGGAGGCTCCCCGCACCAGCACACTGGTGTGTTCGGTATCGATTTGGGTGAGAACTCCCACGCTAGCGACAAAGGTGATTCTCTGCACAATGCCCATTGGCCTGGGTGCAATGTCGTCATTCCAATGTGCCAGAGCCCAACTCCATTTGTCCACGGTAAGCGCAAGAAAGAGCAAGCCACCGAGCAGCACGATCACCTTCAGTCCGGCCCCTGGCGAATGGGTATTTTTTTTTGCAGGCATGGTGCGGCCTTTCATAGCAAGGGCACGCACCGGTGGCGCGCGTCACAAAGATAGCGCTCGGTGTCGCCACGGGTTTCCAGGGTCACCGCCTCATCGCGTTGCAGGCTTGCGGGTATCTCAGTCGCAAAGAACCCCAGGTCGGTTTGCACCAGTGTGCGCGCCAACCAGCCCGTGCTGAGCGTGACGTTGGCCACTCGCCCAGCCGGTTCTACTGAAGTCACGGTGATGGTGTCCCCACTGTCTGCGCGGTGCCTTGTGTGCAAATAGCTAAGCACCAAAATTCCCGCAATCAAGAACAAGGACAGATTGCCAAGAATGAGCGCAAGGGTCAGAACATAGTGATGAAGGCGCTCCATCACACGTTCAAACTGGGTGTCTGGGGCAGATGGCATGGATGATCCTGGTACAGAGTTGATGGGGTTTTCGGGTTCTATTTTTGGCCGCGGCACAGCACTAGATGCTTGGTGCGCATGTCACGCGCCTAATCCTTCGCGCAGGGTTACGTCCCTTTGCGACGGGTTCGTTGTTTGCCTTTCGGGCTGAGTGCCTCGCTTAGGTCAAAAGTTTGGGCGTACAGGGTGAAGTGGATGTACACAACATGTCCGTTGCACCGGTAGATGCTGGTCACATCCAGTGCTTGCAGGGCGTCAATGCAGTTTTGGAATTCCGCATCCCCCAGAACTCCTTGCAGGCCGGGCGGCAAGGCGAAAAATACATGGCTGTGGAAATCATGGATGAGTGCCTTGGTTGGCCTGCCTGTGGGGGCCGACTTCTTGCCCCGTTGTGCCGCAGGGCGGTGCTTGAGCGGGATGGACTTGGTATTCATGTGCTGGCCTTTGATGGTGGGGTTCATTCAAAGTACAGGACGCCGCCATTTCAGCAACTCTTTTCCTTTGCGCAGCTCTATGGGCTGATGCGCACTTTTGGTGCCGATGGCGAAACTGACATCGACCGTTACGTCGAATCTGTCCACAAATTGGTTGAAGATGTTTGTGGATAACTCACGGATAAGTTGCCGCAAGCTCGCCAGTTGGGGCTTTGCGACGGATGCCTAATTTACAGGCATGTCTGTCCCTGATGCCATATGAGGGTCACGTGCGTGGGTAAGTCTTTGGTGCTTGGCGCACGCGTCCTACCTGCTAAACAGTCCAAGAAGGGGTTCTCTGATTGTCCGGAGGAGGATGAACACGACTTGAAAGAGCACGACGAGACCAACCAAGGCCAGGCTATAGCCCAGCCATTGCAGTAGTGCCCGGACGATGCAAAGCAGCTTGGATGGGGACTTGTGCTGATTCATGCTGGTGCGTTCCAAGAGCTGTCAAATTGGGAGTTAGGCGAATCAGGACGGAAAGAGCACCATGCCGATAGCACCGGTGTTTTGGTGGACCGGGCGGGCGCGATTACCGCTATTGCCAGCAGTGGGTTCAGCTCGACTTGTTCGGCGTATTGGTCATCATGCCGCGCCATCGTCAAGGATGGCGCCTCGCATCTGCCCTGTCCCCTGTGCTAGTCCCACGTGTTGTTCAATACACCGAACATGTTCAATCGGTCGCCAAAATCCGTCATAGCAGTAGTCCACACTGGCGCATTCTTCTTGCTCATCGTTGGTCAGTTGCGCGCTCCATCCCACAATGCTGCCGGTTTGGCGGTGTACCAGGCTAAAGCTGCAATCGGTCTTGCGGGCCCGCTCCGCCATCCAGGCCAGCTGCATCCATTGACTTTGCGTCATTGCGTGGTGCATGCGCTGCGGTTGGCCAAGCCTCAGTTCCGGATAGATTGGAATTCTTGCCTCCATCGCCACCGAGGTGCCGCCACAGGCGCGGCTGTGCAGGAAGCGGGCTTGCAGCAAGGATTGCATACGACGCGCAAAGTCGCACTCAGGATCCAGCGCGACAGGCGGTGGCTTTTGATAATCCCACAAGACAAAGGCGGTCAGGAGAAATGCCACCGGCTGATTGGGACCCACGAGCGCCATCTGTGGTGTTTCGGGTGACACCAGCAAATTCCAAGGGTCGTCATGCGGTGCGGGCGTGTGGTCTGAATTTTCTTGGAAAGCAAGGGCTGGCTCAACTTGTGAAGCGCCGGCTGCATTCATGCGCTGGTAGGACTTCCGCATGAAACTTTGCCAAGTCAGCGGTGATACTCCCGCCACCAGATGGGTGTTGATGGCGCCGTGGATCAGCACATCGCCATGCGGTACTCCCAAGGCCTTGGCCCAAGTGCGGGCCAATTCGGCCTTAAGAGGCAAGGATCCCTGGTCGTCAAACGTGAACCAATTTTTGATGTGCACGGGCTCCTGCATGCACACAGTCAGCGGCCAGGAAAACAGGCCCATCTGCACGACCCGAGGGAAATGGGTTGCGTAGTCGTTGGACGCGCTATGGGACCATGTGACCATATTGGTGGTGCTGTGCTCCAACAATTCTGTCTGACGGCGGCTTTGCTGCGTCTCGTCGACAGACTCCAGAATGAAGCGGCACAAGGTCTGTGGGTCGCGTTTGCACAGTAGCCCTTGTGCATTGTGGGCATACCGGAGCAACTCAGGGGTGTCCGAGTCCGGTACCGGGTTTGTGGGGGGCGGGTTTTGTGTGAATGGGCGCAATGGTTTTTTTGAAGTACTCATGACATTCAAAATACAGCACGGCTTGGTTTATGCAACTCCGAATCAATGGAGGATTTGATGAATGATCGCCAGTTGTGGGTGCGTACCCGAAGCGGGAGGGTTCTGTTGCTATGGGCATAAACGACAATCCGGGCCATGCTTGATTTCCGCCGAAGCCTGATTGTTGCCGCCAGCGCCAAATTGACCAGGTGTGCCGAAGATCGGTGGCCACCCTTGAACTCCGAATGCTGAGTATGCATGAGGGCTGCTGGACCACTACCCTAGCCAGCCAAAACTAGCAGGGGTGGTCAATTGGGCGCTGGCGGCAACATCCTCTGGGGCTTCGAAACGCTTTAGACTCCGGGATTAATGAGGATGGGTTCCGGAATATACGTCTACATATTCCGACATTTACGTTGATTGTTTACGGCATTCGCCATATCATGGCCGCATGAGCACGACACCTCTTTATTCGCGCCTGATAGAGCCTCGCCTCGCTGAAGCGTTACTGGACACGCCGGTCGTATTGCTTGCAGGCCCACGCCAAGCGGGCAAGACAACCCTGGTAAGGCAGGTCGCGCAGCAGCAGGGACTGCGCTACCTGACCATGGACGATGAACTGACTCTGTTGTCAGCGCGGGAAGACCCAGTCGGGATGATTCGCGGTCTGGATCGCGCAGTGATCGATGAAATCCAGCGTGCGCCCCAGCTGTTGTTGGCCATTAAAAAAAGCGTGGATGAAGATCGGCGTCCCGGCCGCTTCCTTTTGACCGGTTCTGCCAATCTGATGGCCCTGCCTACCGTGGCCGACTCGTTAGCTGGTCGGATGGAGACGTTGTCCCTGTTGCCCTTGTCCCAGAGCGAACTCGAATCGCGCACCGCCAACTGGATCGACAGTGCCTTCGCTGGTCAGATTCTCAAAGCAGATCAACCCGCCGTAGGTGGTGATCTGGTCGAACTGGTGCTGCGCGGCGGGTATCCGGAAGCCATTTCGAGAGCCTCTTCTAAGCGCCGTGTGACCTGGGCACGGCAGTACATCGATGCCATCATCCAGCGGGATGTCCGCGACGTGGCAGGAATTGAGAAGCTCGACCAGTTGCCAAGATTTCTTCGTGCTTTGGCGCAGACGGCTGGCCAGATGTGTAACTACACTCAGCTTGGTGGTCAGGTGGGTCTGGATGGCAAGACAGTCGCTCGCTATATCGGGGTCTTCGAGCAGATGTATCTGCTCAAACGCATCGATGTCTGGGCGCGAAATAGGCTCAGCCGCGTGGTCAAGACACCGAAGCTCCAGTTCCTCGATTCCGGCCTACTGTCAACGCTACTTGATTTGACAACTGAGGAAGTACAGCAGGATCGCACGCGGTTTGGCAATGTGCTGGAGACCTTTGTGTTTAGTGAGTTGCTCAAGCACACCACCACGGCAGACGGCGACTATCGCTTGATGTACTACCGGGATGCGGATAAGTTCGAGGTCGATGTCGTGATCGAGAACGCAGCTGGAAATCTGGTTTGCATTGAAGTGAAAGCAGCCGCAACCGTCAAGGAGAGCGACCTGCGGGGTTTGAAAAAACTGGCTAGCCTCGCTGGGGCGCAGTTCAAAATGGGTGTGCTGTTGTATGACGGCACCGAGACAATGCCGCTAGGTAATGGTATCTGGGCAGCACCTTTGTCGACTCTGTGGGGCAGTAGATAGACAAAAAGCGCGACATCCGATCTTGCGCACTGCCTGCAATCAGATGGTGGATCTCGTCAACGATCAGTACCTTCACTGTTCGCGCCAGTTGAATACTGGCCACCTGTGACTCGGCAGCTCGCACGACTGTAGTCGCCCACCGGCGTTCATCAAAGCTCGGGCTGAAGAGTTGCTGTAAGTCGCCTGGCGTCAGCGGATCACGCAGCGCTGGATAAATTACGCTTGCAGGGATGGGGGTCATGTGGCTCCGGAATTGACAGCGGACAGGGCCGTGAACCATACCAAAACCATCTTGCGAACACGCCGCAAATTCTTACAACAAAAACGAAGTGGGCTGTCTTCACACGAATCTTACTGGTCGACCGGAATGCCCACATCGAAGAGCCGTTGCTGTGATGCTGATTTTCTTGTTCTCTTGTCCATTTACCGACCTCTCAAAACCGCCCAGGATGCATTGTTTTACGATGGGTAAGGGGTCGGTATGGATAATTTAAGAGGGCCTGAAAAGGAGCTCTTTGGATATGTTCAATATTTGAATGTTTTCATGAGCCGATTTTCAAAAAATGCCTGTTTGGTAGATGTTTTTACTCCCAGTCGCGGCATCTGGTTAACGAATTTCGGAAATTAGTCAGGTTAACGACTGAATTTTCCAAACAGGTGGATGGATGCGCAGAAGCAAACCATTTCAACCGGCCAACGGACGCCAGAAATCGTAGATGGGTTGTCGCATGTGGGCAAAAAAAGAGGACCCCGCGGGGTCCTCTTGATCGATACATTCGTTTGACGAATTACTTCTTGGCCGCGGGCTTGGTGGTTTTCTTAGCCGCGACAGTTTTAGCGGCAACCTTCGGGGCGGCCTTGGGAGCGGCTTTCGCCACGACCGCTTTTTTAGCGGCGACAGGAGCAGCAGTGACTTTCAATGCAGCGCGCTGATCACGAAGCGCTGTGATTTCTGCATTGATCTTGTCTTTGCGTTCGGTCAGTTTGGCAATGCTTGCGCTGATCTTTGCCAAAGCCTTTGCAGTTTTTGATACTGCTGCTTTCTTGGCTGGAGCCTTGGCCGTAGGCTTCGCTGCCTTGGCTGCGGGCTTTGCAGTCTTCGCTGGTGTCGTCACTTTTTTCGATGCTGTAGCTGCCTTGGGCGCCACTTTTTTTGCAGTTGCCATTTTTGTATTCCTTCTGTTGATAACTGCCTAAGCGATTCAAGCAGTGGCTTATTGTCGCAAGAAATAATATTTGGCGCCACACTGAAAAGCGTTAATGCTTAGTGCCGCCACTCAACTGTTGATGGACTCCACGTCAATGGGTAATCAAACTGGCTGATAGAGCAGGGCCAATGACACACACAAATTAGTGTGAACAGGACATCTCAGTGCCGTCCCCTGTGCTTCCTTGCATCACCATCGGAACGGATTGTCGAATGGTCTTCTGTGCATGGTGACTATCCGCCACGCACCGCACATAAGACGGTAACCGTAAAAAATCGCATCGAAGTCCGATCATTGACGGAGCGCCGCATCCCCAATATCGGGGTCAACAAGGGTTCACCGCGCAATTGCCGATTTTGTGGACAACGCCAGATTAATTCGGATGAGTTATGGGGTTCTGGACGATCGCTGGTCATTTGAGCGAAATCGTGTCCAAATTCTGCAACACGGTGAAATTACTGTCGAGTACACCTGTGCATTCACCGAGGTCAACTGAGCCCGTAGGCGCTCCAGTTTTGAAGAATATTGAGTTGAATGATTCCCTGGAACTCGGATGCAGTCCACTCCATTTTCTATTCTTTGAACAACCGAATTTAGAGGTGAAAGACCTTGTCATGGGAATGCCCCTCGCCTACGATCCTATCCTTCCAACACGAGGGCCTAAATGTGACGAGAGAGAATATGTATCGATGGATTTTTGGAAATGCGGCGTTCCAAAAACATGAAGAATTCGACGAGTTTCGCTATGAGTTCCTGATCTCCTTGATGCTGTCCGGGGCATTGTTCACCGCAATTTTTGTCGCCGGAGAGTACTCAGAAATCAATCGCATCCAGACCCCACATTTGGTCTCCATGCAGATGTTTACGCTCTCCGCACTGGGCCTGTGGGTCGTGTTGCGCGGGCGAAAGCATCTTTTCAATAAAGTGGCCTGGGTCTATGAGATTGTTTGTTTGATGGAGTACACGTCATCCCTGTGGTTGGTGCCAACCGATGAACTGCGGTTGATGTGGTTCTTCGTGAATATTCCAGGCGTATTCATCCTACTTGGATCAGGCGCCGGGTGGTTCATTACGGGAGTGACTGTCGCGTGGCTTGTGATTAGCAACACGGTGATGCCGGTACCCTATTCCGGTAACGCGTTAGCGACCTTTATCGTGAGTACGGTCTATATGGCTGTTTTTTTCCATGCGTATGGAACACGGTCCATGTCATATTTCATGCGAATGCGGGACTACAACAATGAACTCGAGAGATTGGCCAGTCACGATATGTTGACCGGTGTTCTCAACGCACGGGCCTACTATGCTGCGTGTGACCAAAATATCCAGATGGCCTCCCGCACAGGCAATCCTTATTCCGTACTTTTTTTGGACTTAGACCACTTCAAAGCTATCAACGACACACACGGACATTCCGCGGGTGATGCAGTGCTGAAAGCGGTTGCAAGCTGTCTGCATCAGTCACTGCGAAAGAGCGATTCCTTGGGCCGAATCGGTGGGGAAGAGTTTTCTGTGTTTATGCCAAATACAGCCCTAGAAGGTGCACACCAACTGGCTGAGTCACTGCGCCGAGAAATCGAATCCCTATCTATACCTGTTGGTGACGAAAATTTGCGCATTACAGCCAGTATTGGCGTGGCGGTTTGCGAGGATGCAGTGGAGGAAATGCACGCCATCCAGCAACGGGCTGACGAGGCGATGTACGCGGCAAAGCGTCTTGGACGAAATCGGGTGTCAACCTTCGATGAACTTCCTAAGCTGCAAACTGTGACATGAAGATCCGGGCAAAGTCATTGTGGGCCACAAACCCAGTTTGGGATTTGGCTTCCCATATAAGCTCCGTACCGTCGCTCATCCGAGAACCATCGCTTTTTCAGCCCTCGCGCATACTCAATATGACCGTCACGGCTGGGCATGTTGATGCACCCCATGTGACGTAGCGGCACCCCGTAAAGAGCAACGATTGCATTGGTTTATGGCAGGGTCATTCAGAATCGGCAGCTTGGGTCGGATTGACGTGGGCACTCACAGTTACCCCAAAAGCTGATCAGTCGCGAAGTCGATGCGGCTCGATGCGAGCGTGACGCTGGCCAAATGCCAAAACTTTGGTAACTGCTTTCTGTCACACCCACGGCTAAAAAACGGCGTGGTCGTAGTGTTGAAGCCGTCTGCCAAATTTTGGTCCGTGCGCTTCAATCATGCGGCCCCGCGCGGGTGCGGGTCATCGCTCACACCAAGCGTCGTCGACAATCAGCGGCCTTAATGTCAATTACTATTTTTAGACACGCACATCCTCTTGTCTACCACCTACCGAACCGTGAAACAAAAGTCCCCTCTCCCCAGAAACGATGCGGGTAAAACTGGTGAAGGTTTTCGGGGTGCCCCGTTGGTCTTTAGGGTGCATTCGTCGTCAAAAATGGCGGGCGATGTCAAACGATGGTGTGCTCAACTTCCCCGACGCCATCAATCAACAGCCGAAGGTGATCCCCTGGCTGAATCCAGCGGCCCAACTCCATCCCGGAGCCTCCGGGCAATGTGCCCGACGCAATCAACTCCCCTGGATACAGGTGCTCGCTCCTGGAAAGATGGGCGAGCACCTGACCTGGACTAAACTTCATGCCGGCAGTCGACGTCTTGCAAACAGTTTGACCATTGATCTCGACTCTCGCAGTCAGTGACTGCACACGCGGCAAGATGTCGTCAGAGGTTGTCATGGTCCGAGACAAAGATGTCAAGAAATGCTTGGACTTTTGAGGTCCCAGGCCGGTCTGCATCTCGACACGTTGGACGTCCCGTGCGGAAAAATCGTTGAGAACCAGAAAGGCGCCAATGGCATCTTCGGCATCTTCGGGCGACGCGTTGAACAGCGGCTTGGATAGCACCCAGGCCAGTTCCAGTTCGAAGTCCAGTGCCTGGGTGTAGTCCGGCTTGCTGACCGGTGTACCGCTTGGGACAAAAGTCAGGTGATTCCCAAAGTAATAGATCGGCTGGCGATGCCACAGGGCAGGCGGGCGAAAGGCCGGGAAAGGCGACCTCAGCACTGACTCATAAACACGGCTGATATGGTAGGCGGCGGGTAGAAACCGGCGGGCATAACCTCTGGAAGAGTCGATCCAGTGCCGCCGATAGAGCATGCAGTCCCGGTACGATAGCGGCTGGAACGGCAGCCCTGAGCCGGGTCCAGAAATATCGGGTTCCCCGAGCCTGCGCAGCCATGCCGTTGCCGGATCCGAAGCGTCCAGTTCGGTCCACCCTCCTGCACCTATATTCTGTTGCCAGCTAGCAGATGGCCGCATTGCGGGTTCAGGGTGTCGGCGCACTTGCATTCGGTACCTCCATGTATTGAGTTGATGTATCCAGTTGGATATAATGTATCCAACTGGATACTTAACGTCAATTTTA
>CAJASG010000170.1 GCA_903944555.1 uncultured beta proteobacterium | reverse complement strand
GCGACTGCAAGCCAATGGCGCACCACGGGCACGAAACGTCGGAAACGAAGTCAATTTTCAGATGGTTTAGCATGATGTTACGGATCGGTTGGTTCGGTTGAGGGGTCAGCGCGAGGATTTGCCTGGCACCCTTGGGTGCTCGGCCAACTGGCAGGCGCGGCGGAATGCTTGCAGGGTCTTCTGGGCGCGGCCCAACACGCTGTCGTGGGTGTGCTCACCGGTCGCACTGGTCATGCCCGATGGGCATCCGGTCAACAATTCAATGCCATCGCTCACATGTTCTGCCGTGTGGATGTGGAACAGCCCTTGGCGGACGGCTTCGACCACTGCGGGCTCCAGCATCAGGTGGCGCCGGTTGCGATGGGGAATCAGAACGCCCTGACGGCCATCCAGACCCGCGGTTTCGCAAATACGGAAGTAGCCTTCAATTTTTTCATTGATGCCGCCCACCGGCAGCACCTCACCATGCAGGTTCACCGCCCCGGTGACCGCAATACCTTGGCGCAGCGGCAGGTTCGACAGCGACGACAGCACCACATACAACTCGGCACAGGACGCCGAGTCGCCCTCGACCCCGCCGTACTCCTGCTCAAACACGATGGAGGCGTTCAGCGCCAACGGCGCGATGTGGGCGAACAGGGCCGACAGGTAGCTGTGCAAAATCAGCACGCCCTTGTCGTGGATAGGCCCCGACATTTCCACCTCGCGCTCGATGTTGAGCAGCCCCTCGTTGCCGGCAAAGGTGCGCGCGGTTACCCGCACGGGGAAACCAAAGCGGTAGTCCCCCAAATCAATCTGCGACAGGCCGTTGAGCTGCCCGGTCTTCTCCCCCACCAGGGTGATGAGCCGGTCACCGTCGGTGATGGATTCCTGCAAGCGCTGGTCCGGGTAGTCATGGCGCAAGGTGCGCGCCTGCACAGCAGTCCCCACGTCCACCGCTTCCACCACACTGCCCCCACGGGTGCGGCAGGCCGCGGCGCTCTCCATCACCAGTGCCTCGGTGTGGGCAAAAATGGCGCTTTGGCGGGACTGGTCGTCCACCTCGCGGTGTGAATCCTCCAACAGACAGGCCACTGCCGCCGCAGAAAAGTGCGGCAAGCCCAGACGCCTGCAGGCATGGGCCACAAAAATTGCCGACGCTGCATAGGTTTTGGCATTGGCGGCAAAGCTCTCGGCAAAGTCCACCTTGACCCGAAACCGCCGGGCGAACTCCGGATCGGTCTCCTGCAATTCGTAGTACTGCTCGCTGGAGCCGATGAGCACAATCTTGACCTCTACATCCACCGCCTCGGGCTCCAGCGAGACGGAGGCAAGCGGCGCAATCATCGGCCCCTGCTCTTCAATCTGGAGTCGGCCGCTGCGCAACAAGCGCCGCATCTTCTCCCACACCAGCTCGTCGGTCAGCAGGTCGCGCAAGTGCAAGAGTAAAAACCCGCCATGGGCTTTGAGCAAACTGCCAGCGCGGATGCGGGAGAAATCGGTGGTCAGCACGTCTTCTTCGGGTTGGTACTCGATGCTGCAAAACAGGGAACGAAACGAGGGGTTGTTCTCCACAATTACCGGCGCGCCCACCCGCCCCTCGTTGTCCACCAGCAGATTCACACGGTACCGGCCTAACACTTCGGTCAGCTCGACCAGCCGGGCTTCCTCGTCCACATCAGAGGCGTGAAACAGCTCCAGGTGGGTGAGCACATCGTGCACCACCTGGTCCAGATACGCGCCCAGCTTTTTGGTATCCGTGATCTGATTGCTCAGGCCATCTCGAATTTCCTGCGATTCATGGTCCAACAGCGGCTTGACCACCTGACGCCGCAGGGCGGACAAGCCCTCATTCATGACACGCTCCAGAGGCCGTGTCTTGTCCAGAAACCGGGTGATTTCTTCGCGCAATTCCTGCTCTGCCTTGTCAATCTGGCTGCGGCGCTCTTTGGGCAAGGAGCGTGCTTCGTTTTCGGTCAGCGCATTGCCTTTTTCACCCAGCAAGGTAAATACCAGCTGGCCGTTTTCGCGGTAGAGGGCGAAATTGCGGGCTTCGGCAAAGGCGTCCAGCTCGGCATAGGCCTTGGATTCTTCCAGTTTGTAGACTTTTTCAATGCGCACGCTCTCCACCTTGAAGTCCTGCCCATTCAGCCGCAGGGGGATCTCTTTTTGCAGCGTCTTGCACATCTGCGCCATCCGTTGGCGCAGCAGCCGCCCCTGGCCCGGCGGCATGCGCAGCGCCCGAGGCTTCTCCGGGGCATCAAAATTGTGCAGGTAGCACA
The DNA here is from genome assembly GCA_903944555.1 of uncultured beta proteobacterium. GTDB lineage: Bacteria > Pseudomonadota > Gammaproteobacteria > Burkholderiales > Burkholderiaceae_C > Allorhodoferax. Next base: position 770 of record CAJASG010000170.1, on the reverse strand, counting down.
GGTCGGGGGGAACCGCCTTGTCTGCGGCCACGCTCTGCATCAGCTGTTGCAACAGGGACGACCGGCCACTGCCAACCTCGCCCAACACAAACAGGTTGTAGTCCGCCTGCGCCATATCCAACCCAAACCGGGCGGCGGTCTTTGCACGGTCCTGCCCAATCCAGGGCAAGGGCAGCGCCTGCAATTCGGAGGTGTCCGAAAACCCAAGGGATTGCGGATCTATGGTGACCCGAAGCTCGCCAACGGACAAACTGGAGATGGACATAATTTTGGGCTTCCCTTGAACTGCATTATTCAAAGGGCAGTGTAATGCGCTCATCCGCCCCACAACCGTACCCAAAGTCGGCCTTGTCGTTTTGTCGACTGTCCCCAAATAGCCCAGATGATTCCTTTTTCAGTTCTCGACCTCTCCCCCATCACGCAAGACGGCGACGCCGCGCAGTCCTTTCGCAACACGCTCGATTTGGCACAACACGCAGAGCGCTGGGGCTACCAGCGCTACTGGCTGGCCGAGCACCATGGCATGCCCGGCATTGCCAGCGCCGCCACCGCCGTGCTGATTGGCCATGTGGCGGGCGGCACCAGCAAGATTCGGGTGGGCGCGGGCGGCATCATGCTGCCTAACCACTCGCCACTGGTGGTTGCCGAGCAGTTTGGCACGCTGGAGTCGCTGTACCCCGGTCGCATTGATCTCGGGCTGGGCCGCGCGCCGGGCTCCGACCAAACCACCGCCCGCGCGCTGCGCCGCAACCTGGCTTCCGACGCCGACG
>CAJASG010000169.1 GCA_903944555.1 uncultured beta proteobacterium | reverse complement strand
GTTTTTTCGGGCCTCCATTCATTGATCGCAGCCTGGGTAAACCAGATCGTGATGTCGCCGCGCTGACGCAGAGAATCGTTGTACTCGCGCCAGTTGGTGACCTTGAATTTTGGCTTTGTGCACTTGTGGCTGCGGCTTTCGCTGTGTTTGTACGGCACTGGCTGTAATCGCGGTTGGAATCGTACACATCATGCCTGTTCGCCAAAGTGGCTACGAATTTTCGATTTATGCAACAACGCCCAGTGCCTTGATCGGCGCATCGCCAATCGTGAATTACTGGAGTCCGAGGTTGCTGCTTGGCAGCAAGCCCGCAACAAGGAAAGGCGAAGCATCGAATGGAAATTTACCCGGCAGGACGCCGATCAAAAACCGAGTCGACACTATGTTTCTAAACTTGCATGTTGAAGTACCAGGAGTCTGGGCGGCAGAAGGGAAATTCCGAATGCCAGTTATTGCAGTTTGAGGTGCAATGTAGGGCATGAGTGCAAGCTACATCCCCTACCACCCCGAGCAACAACAGCTCTTGCCCAATGCGCTGCAAGACTGGTTGCCTCAGGGCCACTTGGCCTACTTCATAGGCGACACCGTAGACAGCCTGAACCTGAGCGCCTTTCATAACAGGTACGCCAAAGAGGGCCCACGCAACCAACCCTTTCATCCAGCCATGATGGTCAAGGTCAAGGTCAAGGTCTTGGTCTTGGTCTATGCCTACGCCACCGGGGTCTTCAGCTCACGCAAGATCGCCAAGAAGTTGCATGAGGACATTGCCTTTCGCGTACTCGGTGCCGACAACTTCCCCGCCCACCGCACCATCCGGGACTTTCGGGCTTTGCACTTGAGCGAATTCACTGAGCTGTTTGTCCAAGTCGTGCGTTTGGCACGCGAGATGGGTCTGGTCAAACTGGGCACTATCGCCGTAGATGGCACCAAGATCAAAGCCAACGCCAGCCGCCACAAAGCCATGAGCTATGGCCGCATGCAAACCACCCAAGCCGAGCTCAAAGCCCAGATTGCCGCATTGGTGCAAAAGGCGGCCAACACCGACGAAGTCGAGAAAGATGAGCCTGATTTGGACATCCCCGCGGAGATCGAGCGCAGGACGGCCCGCCTGGCTGCGATTGAGGCGGCCAAGGCCCGCTTGGAGGAACGCCAACGTTTAAGCGATGCAGCACGTGGGCGCACGCCAGATGACGCGCGCAAACCCAAGGACAAGGATGGCAAACCCAAAGGAGGCAAACCCTACCTGCGCGACTTCGGGGTTCCTGCACCAAAGGCCCAAGACAGCTTCACCGACTCCGAGTCACGCATCATGAAGCGTGCCGGTGGCGGCTTTGACTTCCAGTACAACGCACAAACGGCAGTCGATGAGACCGCGCACATCATCGTGGCCGCCGAGGTGGTCAACACCAGCTCGGATGTACAGCAACTTCCCATGGTGCTCAAGGCGGTGAAGGCACACACCGGGGCGCACGCGGCCCAAGTGCTGGCCGATGCGGGTTACCGCAGTGAGGCGGTAATGGCCGAGTTGGCAATCAGTCAACCGGATACGGAGCTGGTGATTGCGCTGGGGCGCGAGGGCAAGGTTCTGGTCAAACCCAGAGACGAAAAGCGCTACCCGCATACGACGGCGATGGCTGCCAAGTTTGAAACGGCGCAAGGCCGGCTTGATTACAGAAAGCGCAAATGGATTGCAGAGCCGCCCAATGGGTGGATCAAAAACGTACTGGGATTTCGCCAGTTCAGTATGAGGGGATTACAGAAGGCGCAAGCCGAGTTCAAGCTCGTGTGTCTGGCGCTCAATTTGCGCAGAATGGGGGCAATGCAGATGGGTTGAGGGGAAAAGGTCCCGAAAAATGCAAATTCGATACCCCAGACAGGATCTCTCAACCCACAGCGTCACAACAGGCTGGTGTTGATGAACACACTCAACACCAGCCCAGCTGGCGCTGGGGGCCTTACGGGGGTGATTGGGATCGTGAAATCCTTCTGCCGCCCAGACTCCTAGGTCTTGGAAGAAGAAATCTCCCCGCATCATGCCAGTTTCTGAAATGGTGCTGGAATTCCGGTTTATTCAACAACGTCCCCGAAGCCACTGTCCCAAATTCCGGGGCCACTTCACTTCATTAAGAAGGAGCGCTTGGCGACTTCGGTTTCCAAGTAAGCAGCCTTGTCCTTCAAAAAGTCTGCAGCGGCCTTGGCGTGCAATTGGGTTGCCACTCGCGCCATGACGATAGGCGGGTTAACCGGCTTGGTGATGAAGTCCACAGCTCCCAGTTCTAGCCCCTTCTTTTCATCGTCTGTGGCCGTTATGGCGGTCAGAAAGATGATGGGAATGTCCCGGGTGGTTGGGTCATCCTTGAGAATTTTACAAACGTCGTAGCCAGACAAGCCAGGCATCATGATATCGAGCAAAATTAAATCAGGTTGGGGGTCTTCTTGTACGAATTTGAGTGCGTTTTCACCATTGTTTGCGATTTTCACTTTGTACAAGTCCTTGAGCAATCGGGTCATCAGGGTCAGGTTATCCAGCGTGTCATCAACCACCAGAATGGTCGGTTTTTGTGTGAAATCCAGTGAATGTGACAAATTGTTACCCCATGTACAAAAGTGAGTTTTTGGCACAGAACGATTACCATCGGTAAAGACCCCGTTCACTGGAATTTTATGCCCCATTTCGGCATTGTTAAATGGTTCTCCGTCGATTTCACTGTGATTTTTTCCTTGCTGCGGGACAATCCAGTGATTCAATATTTCCAGCTCGAACATGAAAGATACCGCGCTTTATGAGGGCGTTGTTGCATAAATTGCAATTGAGTTGAAACGACGTCAT
>CAJASG010000168.1 GCA_903944555.1 uncultured beta proteobacterium | reverse complement strand
GTGGAAACGCCTTGAAGCGGACGATGGCGTCTTTTTGGTATTGCACCAGCATGAAGGGGCCGGTGCCTAGTGGCTCTTGGTCAATTTTCTCTGGGGTGCCATTTTTCAGCATGGCAATCGCGTATTCCTTGGACTGGATACCGGCCCACTGCATGGCCATATTGGCCAGGAATGGCGCTTCCGGTGCGTTCAGGGTGAACTTGACGGTGTACTCATCCAGTTTTTCGACAGATTTGAGCAACTTGGGCATGCCCATGTCACCAAAATAGGCGTGGTTAGAGCTGGTGACCTTGAAGTAGGGGTCGTTTTCTTTCCACTGGCGCTCAATGGTGAAGAGGATGTCGTCGGCATTGAAATCACGCGCTGGCTTGAAGTTTTTGTTGGATTGCCACTTCACGCCCTTGCGCAGCTTGAAGGTGTATTCGGTGCCGTCTTTGGAGATGGTCCAGCTCTCGGCCAAGCCAGGTACGACCTTGGTGCCGCCGCGCTCGAAATCGACAATGTTGCTGTAGATTTGCTCTGTCACATCAAATGATGTGCCCGTGGTGTTGACCCCGGGGTAGAAGTTCTCCGGGCTGCCTTCCGAGCAATACACAAGGGTCTTGGCCGCTGCTGGGGCCATGGCCAGTAGGGCGGGTATGGCCAGTGCGCACAGCAGGGCAGTCTTACCGGGGCGATGGCGAGCGGCAGCAGATTGGGAAAGGGTCATGGATGGGTTCCTGAAATGGTAGGTTGACGAACAACCAAAATGGATTGGGATCGGCAACACGCCGAACCACTGAATCCCCATATTACGGGAGACTCAGCGGTTTTGTACTGGGGTTGTTACCCGGTTTGCCAGCTTTTCGGCCTCAAAGCAGGCGACCTTGCGTCCCATCAACTCTTGCAGCACCGGCCGTTCGGCGTGGCAGCGCTCTACGGCGTGCGGGCAGCGGGTCGAAAACACGCAGCCCTTGGGTGGATTCAAAGGTGAGGGCAGCTCGCCTTTGAGCACTATGCGTGCTTGTGCCGGGCCACTGCCTGCCAATCCGGGGGTGGACGCCAGCAGGGCCTGTGTGTAGGGGTGCAACGGCTGGTTGAAGAGGGTGTTTTTCTCACCATGCTCCACTGCGTGGCCAAGGTACATGACCAGCACGTCATGGGCAATATGGCGCACCACGCCCAGGTCGTGCGAGATGAACAGGTAGGCCAGGCCCAAGTCGCGCTGCAAGTCAGCCAGCAGATTCAGCACCTGGGCTTGAATGGATACGTCCAAGGCCGATACCGGCTCGTCCGCCACCACGAGCGATGGGCTCAGCATCAGTGCCCGCGCAATGGCAATGCGCTGGCGCTGCCCGCCGGAGAACATATGTGGGTAGCGGTCGTAATGCTCAGGGCGCAGCCCCACCAGGGCCAGCATCGCACGGGCTTTGTCTGCGCGTTCGGCCTGGGTGAGTTGGGTGTTGATTTCCAGCGGGGCTTCCAGGATCTGGCCGATGCGTTTGCGCGGGTTCAGGGAACCGTAGGGGTTTTGGAACACCAGTTGCACTTTTTGCCGCAAACCCCGTCGGTCCGAGGGGGACGCGCGGACCACATCCACCCCGGCGATGGTCAGCGAGAGATC
>CAJASG010000167.1 GCA_903944555.1 uncultured beta proteobacterium | reverse complement strand
GTTTCGGACACGGCGTCTTCCGCCCAGACATCATTGCGCAGTTGCAGGCGGGCGAACTTCATCAGGTAGTCGCGGAGTTCTACGATCTGTTGTTCAAAGCTTGCCATGTGGAAAGGGTCCGGGTCAAAGGAAGCCTGTAGTGTACGAAGCTGGCAGGTTAGGGAGGGAAAACCCTTGGGTTGGAAAAATATTTCGGTATTAACGTAAGAATGCCGCTCGACGGCTGACTAAACGTTAACCAGTCGAAGTGTGCGTTTGTCGCACAGACAAAACTGGTTGATTTTTCAACTTACCAATGACGGAGTATTTCCCATGAACCAACGCGCAATGATCGCCGCTACTGCAGCCACCCTGATGTCCCTGACCCTGATGGCAACACCAGTGGTCGCCCAGGAAAAAGAAAATTGCTTTGGTATTGCCAAAGCCGGTCAAAACGACTGTGCCAACTTGTCTGGCACCCATTCCTGTGCGGGTCAATCCAAGGTCGATATGGACAAGGCAGAGTGGAAATACGTGGCCAAGGGCACTTGCAAGGACATGAAAGGCATGACCCTGGATGAAGCCAAGAAGATGAAGAGCTGATGAATCAGATGCCTGACGCCCAAGTTCCGGTGGTGGGCATCGGCTGGCGCCATCCGCATTACGCCCCTGTGCTTGAGCAGCAACCAGTCCTCGATTTTCTGGAAGTGCATTCCGAGAATTTCTTTGGCGAAGGCGGTGCGGCCTTGGCGGTGTTGGAGCAGGGGCGGGCGCATTACCCCATCAGCCTGCATGGCGTGGGCCTGTCGTTGGGGTCGGCGGTGGGGTTAGATACTTGGCATCTGGACCAGTTGGCCCGGTTGGTGGAGCGGATTGATCCGGTGCGGGTAAGCGACCACGCTGCCTTTGCCCGGGGCAGCTTTCAGGGTGCTTCGGTTCACGCGGCTGACTTGTTGCCTTTGCCTTTCAGCACCGAGGCGCTGGATGTGTTGTGTTCCAACGTAGGCCGGGTGCAAGACCGGCTCAAAAGGCAGTTCATGGTTGAAAACCTGTCTGCCTATTTGAGTTGGAGCGTCCCAGAGGGTGAGCGAGTCTGGGAAGAACCGGCATTTTTTGCCGAACTGGTGCGGCGCACCGGCTGCAGTCTGCTGGTGGATGTGAACAATATTTATGTCAATGCGCTGAATGCGCAGCGCACGGACCACGCGCTTGACGCCGTGCAGCACTGTCGGGACTGGCTGGATGCCTTGCCAAGTGCTTGCATTGGCGAAATCCATCTGGCCGGGCATTGCCATGTCAGCGATGCGCACGGCGACATCGTGATCGACGACCATGGCAGCCGGGTATGCGATGAGGTCTGGTCCCTGTACCGCCATGCGCTCCAGCGCTTTGGGGGCGTACCGACTTTGATCGAATGGGACACGGACATCCCAGAACTGGAGGTGCTGCTGGATGAGGCCGCCCGCGCCCGTACCGTGGGCATCGAGGTGCTGAGCGGGGTGGGCGCGTGACTGGTCTGGCACAGCAGCAGCAGGCCCTGCTGGATGTACTGTTCGCGATGCCGAACCATGATGCTATAAAAGTAATAGCTGCTTGCGCAGTAGATACGGGGTCTAGCGGCCTAAAAGCCTATCAAACCAACGGCCATATGCTGGCGCAACGTGCGCTGGCCGGGGCCTACCCGGTGGTGGCCCAGCTGCTGGGGGAGGAGAGTCTTGGCGATCTGGCCCGGGCCTTGTGGCACGCCCATCCCCCGGCGTGTGGGGACGTGGCGCAGTGGGGGGCTGCGCTGGCGGAATTTGTGCGCACCAGCCCGCAACTCCAGGACGAGCCCTATTTGCACGATGTAGCCATCGTGGAGTGGGCGCTGCACCGCTGTGCCACTGCGGCCAATGGTGCTGCCGAATTGGCCACGCTGGCCCTGCTGACCACACACGACCCCGACCAGTTGCACCTGGTGCTGGCCCCCGGTTGTGCCACCGTACAAAGCCTTTGGCCGGTGGTGAGCATCCTGAACGCCCACCTGGAGCAATCCCCCTCTTTTGCCGTCGTGGGTCAGCAGCTACGCGACCGGCTGGCGCAGGACGCCGTGGTGTGGCGCGCTGGGCTGCGTCCGTGTGTGCGCGAGGCCGTGCCGGGCGAAGCGGAATTTCTGCAGGCCGTGTTGCATGGAAAAACGCTGGGGCCGGCTCTGGATGCCGCGCCAACACTGGACTTCGGCCTCTGGCTGCCCATGGCGGTGCAGAGTAGCTTGGTGCTCTCGGTGGTGGCGCAAGAACTTGCCCCCGAAACCGCTGATATGCCTGTGCACCCTTGACTCCCAAACAATAACCCAATGCCCAACCCATGAATCCCCCAAAGCGTATCCCCGTTTACCACCCGATCCCCAGTCTTTGGGCGCGTGTCCAACGCACCTGGGGCTGGCTTGATGTGGTGCTGGACGCACTCCAAGCCCCCGCAAGTTTGCTCGC
>CAJASG010000166.1 GCA_903944555.1 uncultured beta proteobacterium | reverse complement strand
GGTGCCACGCTGTTGGGCCTCACCTTGAACGAGGGGTTAGGCGTCGAGGCGCCTGCACCAATCAGCATTTCCACCCTAAGTAGGGTTTCGGCGTGCCACTTCATCGCAGGCGAATTGCGTTTCCGAGCCGATGATGGTGCCAGGGAAGTAGGACTTCAATTGATCTGGCGAAAATGCCTCAGCACCCAGGAGTTCGACGCGCATCTTGCTCTCACAATCGGCGACCACCTCTCGCGTGAAGGCTGGCTCGGTCTGTTGAGGAGTCTGCGCCTGAAGTGCGATGAGGAATTTGATGTACTTCCCATCTCGATGTATTGACGAGACATTTACGTATCGGTTCTGATTCCAGTACGGCATCTTTCCCGTCCAAACCCAGGGGCTTGCTATCGGCGACTGTTGGTTCGCGGCTGGAGTCTGCTGAACTGGTGGGCTGGTGCAGGAGCACAGCAGCGCGACGAGAGGAATGATTCTGATGTAGCAATTCATCTGGTCGTTACGGTGAAGAGTCGACGCCTAACGTCGAAGCTGTCCGGCACGCAGCACACGCCGCGAAGCGGCAACCTGCTGCTGCGCGTCCGTGACGAGCAACTTGTTATGTGAAGCCACCACCGCCAAGGCAAAAGACGCTGGCGCGCATAGGTGCGACTTGCACAAAGTATGGTGGAGTGACGAGGGCGGCATTGCCGGTCGATGATACAAGCCCGACCGCGCGCCAACCCGCAAACTGCGCAAACCCGCCGGGCTGCCTCTCCTTTGCCCAGGTACACGCCAGCCGACCACCTGAGCAGAGCAGCGCCACCCCCAGCAAAGAGGCAGGGCGAATTCAAGTCTGATGTGCAACTGGACGAGTTTTCCGATGTACATCACGCGGCGCGCCGATGCCAGAAGCAGTGGGGCAGGGGCGCCATGTCGATACGTTCGTAGAAACCCACCGACTCCGGCACGGAACTCAAAATCACACTGACCGTGGGACCCACGCGCTTGCGTGTTTCATCGACCAATCGCGCTCCTATGCCATGGCCCTGGGCCACTTGGCTCACCGCTAGATCCGAAAGATAGCAGCAGAAAGCGAAATCGGTGACTGACCGAGCAATGCCCACCAGCACACCGTCGATGCGCGCGGTGACGATCAGGTTTGCATTGCGCAGCATGGTCTCCAGACGCGCTGAATCCTCGACCGGACGGCGAGCGCCCAGTCCGGACGCCAGCAACAGGTGACGGAACTCGTCGGCCGAGACGCCGGTTTCCAGCGCGTAGGCGGGGTGTGGCTTTGTCATAGGGGTCCTTCATTCCTTTGGGGCGAGTGAAATATTGGCCAAAATCGCTTCTAGCACCCGTGGAATGTGCGCAAACAGCTACGGTTTTCATAGCGATTGAGTCACCCCAAGCAATGCCACATAACGATCAGCGTTTATCTGCCGTGAGGCAAAGCAGGAAGAAACCACGACTACCCCTTTCGGCAGATAAACCACGTTGGACTGAACCGCTTGAGTTGGCGGTGGATTACAGGGGATTGTAAGTTTGGAGCACAGGGGTCGGGGTACCTTTAAGGCACTTTGCCGACAGCCGCTTTCGGACAGCCCCATTTTCGCGGCAATAGACCTGTGCAACGCTTGGCTGCGTCACCCATAAAACCAGCACGTTTCGACGTTGAGCACGCAACGCCCCCTGGCAGTTCAAACCCGCCACACCAAACACTTCGCCCATCCAACCATTCGTAGCTTTCATGGTGGCCCCGTGCTGTGCGGCGTGATCGCTGTCTGCGAGCCCGGTAGCGGTAAAGTTTTGCATCCCTTGATGGTTTCCACCAGACGCAGCCGCCCAAGCTTGCAACAAGCACACTGGTGCAGGTCCACCTGAGCCACGCGCCGCAGGAAGTCCTGCGCCGACTCCTGAGCCACCGGGTTGCTTTGCGGCATCTGCATTTGGGTGCGAGCCTGTGCCAGCGACTTGGCTTTGCTGGGAGCCAGCAGTCCATAGTGGCGAATGCGTTTGAGTCCGGTGGGCAGTACATGCAGCAGGAAACGCCGTATGAACTCCACGCCATCGAGCTTGAAGATACGTTTGCCGCCTTTGTCATCCGCGCGTACCTTGAACGCCACCTGTTCAGTCCCGACGTTCACGATACGCTCGTTGCTGATCGCCGTGCGATGCGTGTAGCGCGCCAGGTACTCCAGCACCTGAGCCGGGCCACCCAATGGTGTCTTGGCATACACCACCCAGTTGTGGCGGTACAGAGCCTGGTGGCGCTTGGCCCAATCCAGGTTGGCACGCTGGGGGTCGTTGGCAATCTCACCGTTCTCATGCGCCGCCTGCAAGGCGGCCATGAACTTGCCTCGGAACACGGGGGATAGTGCAGTGTTTGGAAACAAGAACTTTGGCGACCGCTTGGGCTGCACCCAATGGGCTTCACCGTCGTTGCTGTCATCGCCTGCAGCCAAGGCGCCACAGGCAACGACAGCATGCAAATGGATATGGCGCGGCAACTCCTGCCCCCAGGTGTGCAACACCAGCGAGAAGGCAGTCTGCCCGCCCAGCCAGCGTGGATTGGCCGCAAATTCGTTCAGGGTTTGGGACACGCAGGCAAACAAGGTGTCGATCACCCATCGTGGGTGGGCACCATACAGGGCGTTCAAGCTGTGGGGCAGCGTGAACACCATGTGTGCGTAGGGCACGTTCAGCACCTGCGCCAGCCTCTCTTGGGGTCCCCTCGTTTTCAGTGCAATAAGTGACGGTACGCAAAGCTAGCACTGGC
>CAJASG010000165.1 GCA_903944555.1 uncultured beta proteobacterium | reverse complement strand
CGGCCAGAATGCCGCCCAGGTTTTGCGCGCGCAAATACTGCAACCACGCCAAACCCTCCAACTGGTAGGCCCGGAGTTGCACGGTCAGTCCATCTGGCGCGTTGACCGGCTGCGGTACACCAGTGGATTGCAGGCGCTGGGCCAGGCTGTGCAGCCCTTCCTCACCCTGTAGCTGCCAGGCGCTATGCGGGCCCACACGCTGCGCATCCAGCAGACCGGTGCGCAGGGCATCCAGCCGCTGCGCATCCCAACTGCCCAAATGGATTTGGCCCGCCGCACTGTGGGCACGCCGGGGGTCGGTCAGCAGGTCCAGCATGGCACCCACAATCGCTTTCAGCGGCGCAGCGGAGGCTTCGATGCGTTTGCCGCCGGGCGCCCGCAGCACGATGATGGCCAGGTCATCAATTGCCGCAATCTCGGCCGCTTTCAGCCAGCGTGCATCCCGGCGCAACAGGTCGGCCAGCATGGGTGCCAAATCCAGCGTCTGGCCATTCAATTCAATACCCAGGCTCAGCAGCCACGCGCCTTCACGCGCGGGCAGGTGCAGCTTGTCGATATGCAGCTTCCAGCCCTGCACGGGTTCAGGCGTATGGGCAAAACCGGGCATAACGACGACCGCCCAACCTTCAGATTCAAGACGGGGCACTTGATCGGCAAAAAAGTCACCAAAGTAGTCTTCTTGCGCCAGCGTCCAGACGTCGCCCGCCGTGTGTTCGCCGTCGGGGTTACGCCACTGGAACGCGTCCGCAGGCACCGGGCACAACCCCAAGTCCCACACCATATCCAAAGCGTCGGCCTCGGCGCCCAAGTCGCGCTGGAGCCGCACCACGCGGCCGTCCGCATCGATCGCGTCAACGGTGGAAGGGGGCCGATTATTCAGAATCGACGTGGGGGCGGCAGTTTGCCAACGCGCACCGCTGCTGTGGCGGTAGGTCCAGTCCAACCGCGCGACCGTGACGCTGTCACCCCGTGGACCGAGCTTGCCAAAGGGCTTGAGGCCCAGCAGACCCTCGCCACGGGAGAGGGTTTGCAGGGTTAGGCGGGGCACAAAACGGCCCAAGGCGGTAAACATGACCGGGATTATCCGGCCATCAAAGAGCTTTTTAGTTCACCACCCGCTCAAAGCTGAACTGCCCCGGTGAGCGGATTGGGTCCACATCGACCGGGATCACGTCCTTGGGCAGGAACTTGCCTTCCAGCAGCAATTTGGACAACGGGTTTTCAATGCGCTGCTGAATCGCACGCTTCAAAGGCCGCGCACCAAACACTGGGTCGAACCCTACCTTGGCCAGCTCCGCCAATGCGGCCGGTGACACTTGTAGTGTCAAGTCCATCTTGGCCAAGCGCTCTTGCAAGACCTGGATCTGGATGCCCGCAATCTCGGCGATGTGGCTTGCATCCAGCGAATGGAACACCACGGTCTCGTCAATGCGGTTCAAAAATTCGGGGCGGAAGTGGTTCTTCAGCTCGCCCGTGACCGCTTCTTTGACGTCTTCATAGTCCTGCCCCACCATGCTCTGGATCAGGTGCGAGCCAATGTTGCTGGTCATCACGATCACCGTGTTTTTGAAGTCCACAGTACGACCTTGGCCATCGGTCAGGCG
>CAJASG010000164.1 GCA_903944555.1 uncultured beta proteobacterium | reverse complement strand
GTTGCTCCAGCAGCACTTTGAGGTTGCCCATGACGCGGGCACGCTTGAGTGCGGGGGTATTGCGCCACGCGGGGTAGGCCGCCTGGGCCGAGGCGATGGCTTGCTCGACGGTGGCTTTGTCGGCCAGCAGCAAGGACTTTTCCGCTCTTCCGGTGGCGGGGTTGAAAACGTCTTGCATGCGGCTACCGCCGGTGACGGACTGGCCGTCAATCAGGTGGCCGATGCGGGGAAGCGAGGAGGAAGTGGACATGGGTGTTGGAAGTGTTTTAAGTATGTAATAGGCCTCTAGCCCCCGTAGGATGTGCGCAAGCAGCTATCAAAACAGGAGCGAATATTGACTAGGCCGTTTGGTTGATGGTGTCGCCCAGCGCGCTGAGCAGGCTGTCAATTTGCGCCGGGGTGCTGATAAAGGGCGGGGCGAGCTGGATGGTGTCGCCACCGTAGCGCACATAAAAGCCCTTTTTCAGCATCGCCATGGCGATCTCATAGGGCCGCCGGGCGGGCTCACCCGGCACGGCGTCAATGGTGAAGCCGGCGGCCAAGCCAAAGTTGCGGATGTCGGTGATGTGTTTCGTGCCCTTGAGCCCGTGCACCGCATTCTCAAAATAAGGCGCCAGCCCGTTAACTTGGTCCAGGGCGTTTTCTTTCTCCAGCAAATCCAGCGTCGCCAGGCCGACAGCGCACGCCACTGGGTGGGCCGAGTAGGTGTAGCCGTGGGCAAACTCCAGCATGTAGTCGGGACCACCTTGCGCCATGAAGGTGTCGTAAATGTCCTTTTTGACCAGCACGGCACCCAGTGGCTGCGAGCCATTGGTGATTTGCTTGGCCACGTTCATGATGTCGGGTGTCACATCAAACACCTCGGCGCCAGTCCACGCGCCCATGCGGCCAAATCCGGTAATCACCTCGTCAAAAATCAACAAAATGTTGTTGGCGGTGCAAATATCACGCAGGCGTTGCAGGTAGCCCTTGGGCGGGACGATGACACCGGCCGAGCCCGACATGGGCTCCACAATCACCGCCGCAATATTGCTGGCATCGTGCAGCGCAATCAGGCGCAGCAGGTCGTCGGCCAGCTCCATGCCTTTGTCGGGCATGCCACGTGAAAACGCGTTTTGCGGCAGCATGGTGTGGGGCAAATGGTCGGCCTGGATACCTTGGCCAAACATCTTGCGGTTCGCCACCAGGCCGCCCACCGAGATGCCGCCAAAGTTGACGCCGTGGTAGCCCTTTTCGCGGCCGATCAACAGGGTCTTGCTGGCTTGGCCTTTGGCACGCCAGTAGGCGCGCGCCATCTTGAGCGATGTGTCGGCGGACTCGGAACCCGAACCGGTGAAAAACACATGGTCCAGCCCGGCGGGGGTGAGTTCTTTCAACTTGTTGGCCAGGGCGAACGACAGCGGGTGGCCGAACTGGAAGGCGGGCGAGTAGTCCAGCGTGGCCATCTGGCGGGTGACCGCGTCGGTGAGTTCCTGGCGGCCATGGCCTAAGCCCGCGCACCACAGACCCGACAGGCCGTCAAAAATCTGCTTGCCGTGCTGGTCGGTGTAATAGGCTCCCTTGGCACTGACCATCATGCGTGGGTTGGCCTTGAAGTCGCGGTTGCCGGTGTAGGGCATCCAGTGCGCGTCAAGCCAGGCGGCGTCGGTGCGGGGAGCGGCGAGGGGCTGGGCATCGTTCATGTTCATGGAGCGTCCTGACAGATGAGGGGTGAAAGTTGCGGCGGCTAAGGCAAAAGCAGCGCCGGCCAACTTGCCATTTTGAGTGCGTCTGTTACTCTTATAAATGTCTATGCATCACTATTCAGTTAACAATTTATGCAAGTAACAAGCCGTGCTGCTTTGGGGCAGGTGAGTGATATGGACATTCGCTTACTGCGGGTGTTCAAAAGCGTGGTGGAGTGCGGGGGCATGGCGGCGGCCGAGTTGGAGCTCAACATCGGCACCTCGACCGTGAGCCGCCATATCAAAGACCTGGAAACCCGGCTCGGGCTGACGCTGTGCCGCCGGGGCCGGGCCGGTTTTGCACTGACCACCGAGGGGCAGCAGATCTACACCGAGACCCTGCGCCTGCTGGCGGGGGCGGACGCCTTTCGCGCCAGCGTGGACGAGATCCACCGGCGCATGGGCGGGCAGCTCAACATCGCGGTGTTTGACAAAACCGCCAGCAACCCGCAGTCGCACCTGGGGGAGGCCATTGCGCTGTTTACCGAGAGGGCGCCCGAGGTGAACCTGCACTTGTACGTGGCGCCACTCAACACCATCGAGCGCGGCGTGATTGACGGGCAGTTCCAGGTGGGCGTCATTCCGGGGCACCGCAGCTCCGATACCCTGCGCTACGACGAGCTCTTTACCGAGACCATGCTGCTGTACTGTGGTGCGCGCCATCCCCTGTTTGCCACCCCGCACGATGCGATGGACTGGGATGCGTTGCGTGCCCACGCCTTCGCGGGGCTGGGCTACCACTCCCCCAATATGGAAATCAGCCAGCAGGTGCGCCTTACGCGTTCGGCCACCGGCTACGACCAGGAATCCATCGCCACGCTGATCCTGTCGGGGAAGTACCTGGGATTTCTGCCGGACCATTACGCCCAGGGCTTTGAGCGTACGGGGCAAATGCGCCCGGTCAAGCCCGAGCTGTTCCATTACACCTGCAGTTTCTTCAGCATCGTGCGCCGCTCGCCCCAGGCGTCCCGGGTCACGCGGGCCTTTGAAGAGTGTCTGGCGGCCGCGCACCAGGCCCGCTAATCCGTTCGCTCCACCGCTTGCTTCATACTGCCCACCTTGCCCACTCCATTGAAACGCCGTGCCTGAACTCTTGAATCCTTTCCCGGTCCGCATCTATTGGGAAGACACCGATGCCGGTGGTGTCGTCTACTACGCCAACTACCTCAAGTTTTTTGAGCGCGCCCGCACCGAATGGCTGCGCGCGCTGGGCGTGGAACAGCAAGCGCTGCGGGACGCAACCGGGGCGATCTTCGTGGTGGCGGATGCCCAGGTGAAGTACCTGGCTCCCGCCAAGCTGGACGACTTGCTGACCGTTACCGTAAAAATGGTGGAAAGAGGACTGGCATCGATGGTGATTGAGCAGCAAGCCTGGCGTGGTGGCACGCTGCTGGTGCATGGCCGCTTTCGCATTGGCTGCGTTGACGCGCTGAGCTTGCGCCCCAAGCGCATCCCGGATTTGGTATCAAAACACCTGTTTACGCCCGTGTAATGTGCGCAAGCAGCTATCGAAATGATAGCTATCTGGCGGCGGGGCGGGCCCGCGCTAGCAGCTTGCCGTGCGGCAGCGTGGACAGCCGGGTGAACATGCTGCGGCAGTAGCCCTTGATTTCCAGACATTTGTTGACTTCGTCCACCGG
The DNA here is from genome assembly GCA_903944555.1 of uncultured beta proteobacterium. Lineage (GTDB taxonomy): Bacteria > Pseudomonadota > Gammaproteobacteria > Burkholderiales > Burkholderiaceae_C > Allorhodoferax. The sequence continues at coordinate 8,803 of CAJASG010000164.1, read as the reverse complement.
CAAGGGGCCCGACACCACCACAATGTCTTCGGCGCTGTCCCATGAGCCCGCCGCCCGCAGGCGCCGGCGCGTGTTGGTGGCCCAGGAGTGAATGCGCAGGGGGCTGCCGTGTTCATGGAGCACGCCGGTGCTGCGGTCAAATGCGATCGCCACCGTGTCCGTCTTCAGGCGCAGACGGTGTTCCCCGGTCACCTTGCTGGCCGGGGTACTCAGATCGTACAAATGGTAATTGCCCTCTTTGAGCTGGTATTGCAGTGCCATGGAATCTCCTCGTTGAAAGAGATTGTGGGTGGCAACACCGCCAAAGAAAGCCCGAACAACGGCAGGAAAAACCGCCATATCCCACCGGGGACGTGGCCGCCCGGCGCTCAAGCGCCGTAGAAACCAAACTGCATGTCCGGCTTCTTGCCGCTGATGAGTTCCGCGATGGCTTTGCCGGAACCTGCGCCGTGGGTCCAGCCCAGGGTGCCGTGCCCGGCGTTGACCCACAGGCCACGCACCTTGGTTTGCCCAATGGCGGGGATGTTGGTCGGGGTGGCGGGGCGCAGGCCGGTCCAGTAGTTCGGTTCGCCACCTTCTTCCACCGTGCGGGTGTCACACATACCGGGGTAGACCTGTTCAATCCGGCGGGACAGCATATGGCAGCGCGCACGCGCAACCGAAGAGTCCAGCGTCAGGTCGTAGCCGCCGACTTCAATGGTGCCTGCCACGCGCAACTGGTCGCCCAGTCGGCTGATGGCGATCTTCTTCTCGTCGTCGATGGTGGAGACCATGGGCGCCAACTCGGGCTTCAAAATCTTGAACGTGGCGCTGTAGCCCTTGCCAGGGTAAATCGGCAGCTTCACGCCCACGGTGCGCAGCAGCGGTGCGGTGTAGGAGCCGCAGGCGACCACCACGTGGTCCGCTTGTAGTTGCGATAGCGTTCCCTCGTGTTCTACGCAGGCCACCCAGTGGTTGGCAGAGCGTACCGAGACGGATTGGATGGCATTGCCGCGCACGTTCAAGCCTTCGACGCTGTGCCCGTAAAGGAAGGTGGCGCCACGTGCCGCGCAGCGTTTAGCCAGTTCCTGGGTGAATACCCGGGCGTCGCCGGACTCGTCGCTGGGGGTGAAGGTGCCACCGACGATGTGCTCGGAAAACTGGCCCAAAGCCGGTTCGATGCGCAGCAGCTCTTCGCGGTTGACCAGTTGCCGTGCCACTCCGTACTTGCGCATCAGCGCGGCTGCGTCGCCTGCGGTGTCGAAGGACTTCTGGTCGGTGTAGTAGTGGGCAATGCCGCGCTCCAGCCGCTGGTATTCAATGCCGGTGCTGGCCACCACCTCTTTCAGTGCGGTGTGGCTGTAGGCGCCCAGCGCCACCAGCTGCTGCACGTTGCGCTCGAAGGCGCGGTCGTTGCAGTTGGCCAAAAATTGAAGTCCCCATTGGTACTGCAGCCAGCCCGCGCCCAGCGGGTTTTGCGGACGGAACAGCAGCGGAGCTTCCTTGCTGAACATCCATTTCAGGGCTTTGAGGGGTGCATCGCGGTTGGCCCAGGGCTCGCAGTAGCTGACGGAGATTTGCGCCGCATTGGCAAAACTGGTTTCCATGGCGGCGTCAGGCTGCCGCTCCACGATGGTGACCTCGTGGCCGCGCTCCAAGAGGTGCCACGCGGTACTGATGCCAATGATGCCTGCGCCAAGAACAATAATTTTCATGGCGCCAGTGTCGCGGAAAGTGTTCTTTAGTAACAGTGAAATTAAAGTGTTTACGAAAACATTAGTTTTGTTAATAATCATGGGCATGAGAACTTTTGATTCAGATGCCCTGGAGTGTCTAGCCTCCATCGTGGAGGAGGGCGGCTTTGAGCGCGCCGCCGTGCGCTTGTCGATCACCCAGTCGGCGGTGTCGCAGCGTTTGCGGGCGCTGGAGGCCCAGGTGGGCACCGTGCTGCTGGTGCGCAGCCGCCCGGTCAAGCCAACCTCTGCCGGGCGATTGCTTATCAAGCACGCCATGCAAATGCGGCTGCTGCGCGCAGACCTGGAAACCGATTTGCAGGACTTGACCCCCGGTGCCGGCGATACCCGTGAGGAAGACCGTATCTCCATTGCCATCAACGCCGACAGCATTGCGACCTGGGCCTTGTCGGCGCTGGACCCCTTGGTGCAGGCCGGTTTGCCGCTGGAAATCATCACCGACGACCAGGATTTCACCCATGAGTGGCTGCGTGAAGGCCAGGTGTTGGGCTGCGTCACGACGCTCAAGCAGGCGCTGCGGGGCTGCAAGGTGCTGCCGCTGGGTGCGATGCACTACGTGGCGGTGGCCAGCCGAACCTACGCGCAGTCCCATTGCCCGCAGGGTTTGACGCCGCACAATTTCCGCACCATTCCGTACATCGCGTTCAACCGCAAGGACGATTTACCTTCGGAATTTGTGTCCCGCGCATTCGGCCTGCGCCGGGTCACCTTGGGGCAGCGCTTTGTGCCCAGTTCAGAGGGGCAGGTGCGGGCGGCGCTGGCAGGGTGGGGTGCCAGTGTGGTGCCCGAGTTGCGGGTGCGCGACTTGCTGGACAGTGGGGAACTGGTCAACTTGGCGCCCTTGGTCACCTTGCCGGTCGACCTGTACTGGCACTGTTGGAACCTGGACTCGGACGTAATCGACCGCCTGACGGCGGCACTGGCCGGCGCGGCCGCGCGTGCCTTACGTGCCGCGGTGTAGCTGTCAGTCGTTATCGCACCAGTAAAACCGGCACCTTGCAGTGCGCAAGCACTTCGGTGACGACAGAGCCCATTACCAGTTTGTACAGTGCGCCGTGGCCGTGGGAGCCCATGACCAGAAGGTCAAATTTGCCCTGCTCCGCAAGCTTGGAAATGGTCAACCCGGCGGGGCCGACCTTCCAGCTGCTCTTGGCATCAATCCCATGCCGCAGTAAAAATTTGGTCACCGGGGCCAACACCTTCTCGGATTCTTCGGCGTAGTACTGGTCGACCACTGCCTTGCCCACCGCCGCCTTGGCCCGGGGGGGGAGTGCCGCTTGCGCGGTGAACACGGTGTAATCGTTGTCCTTGCTGAGCAGGCTCTCATGCGTGCTGAGGTAGGCCAGCATTTTCTTGCTGAAGGCGCTGCCATCAACGGCGAGAAGAATTTTCATGGGGCATCCTCTGTTGAAGTGGGAAGTCTATCCGCGCCAGTCAGCGTCATATTGATGGCCGTCAAATTTCCAGGGTGTCGCTGGCTCGGAAAAGGGCTTGTTCGTTTTTGCGCGCATAGCCCAAGGGGTTGGCCACGACCCGGCAGCCCCGATGCACATAGTCGCTGGGCGCATGCAAATGCCCATGCAGCCACAGTTGGGCGTGGGGCAAAAGTTCGTCCAGTTGGCTGCAGAACCCGGCGGTGCCGGGGACCAGCCCGTAGCGCGGGTCGGCACTGCGCAGGCTTGGCGAAAAATGGGTGATGGCCACGGTGGTGCCGTCAAATGGTGTGCCCAGTGCCTGGCGTAGCCAGGCTTGGCACTCCAAGGCCTGTTGGCGTATCTGTGCCGCTAGAAACGGATCTCCATGGCGCGTCGTTCCGGTTTTGCGCAGGTAGTAGTTGGCCGCCCGAAACGCTTTGTCCCGGCTTTTGAGCTGCTGCGCCAACAGATTCGCCGCGTAAGGCGCCTGCGCGTTGCCCGCCCCCTCGCCCTGTGGGCCCAGGGCGTCGAAGTCGGTCCACAAGGTGGTGCCCACCAGCCGCACCGGACGCCCGGCACGGTCGGTCCATGGGCCACTCAGAACCTCGCGTTCCAGCCACCGTATTCCCAGCCGGTCACAGGTTTCCTTCAGGCGTGCGTGCGCCAGGTCAAAGTCCATGCCGTCGTATTCATGGTTGCCCGGCACAAAGAGGACGGGCGTGGGCCAACCATTCAAGGGGGAAAATCGACCCAATCCGAAGTCGGTATCCAGCAGTTGCGAGCCCGGCTGGTAAGAGCCGACATCACCTGCCAGCACCAGCAGGTCCGCATCGGGCGCCGGTTGTGCCGTCCAGTGCGGGTGGGCCTCAAGGTGCAGGTCGGACATCAGTTGAATCTTCATGCCGAAAAAGCCTGTGCCGCCAGATCCGCGACCTGCGCGCGCAGCCACGCGTGGGCACTGGAGTTGTTTTGGCGCTGGTGCCACAGCGCGTCCACTTGAATGGGGGGCGAGTCAAATGGCAATTCACGCAACACCAGTTGGTCGGCAAAGCCGGTGACGTTCACAAAATGCCGTGGCAGCACCGTCAAAAGGTCGGAATGGGCCACCACTTTGCCTGCGGTGAAAAACTGGTTCACCGTCAGCACGACGCGTCGGGTGCGCCCCAGTGAGGCCAGTGCCTCGTCGATGAAGCCAAACGCCCGGCCTGAAAAACTGACCAGCATGTGGCGGGCGCCACAAAACTGGTCCAGGGTCAGCGCCGCCTGGGACAAGGGGTGACCTTTGCGCATGACGCACACATAATCCCCCACAAAGAGGCGGTGATGCAGAAAAGAGACTGCTTCTCCAACTTGGGCGCGGGCAGTCAAATCCGCCAGCACGGCTGGGAAATGTCCTACGGCCAGGTCGGCGTGGCCTTCGTCCAGCACTCGCCGGGGGTCGCGTGTCGTGAGCGGCACAATGCGCAGGGAGACGTCGGGCGCCTGCGCGGTGATGATCTTCACCAAGCCTGGCAGCAACTCCGCCGCCGTTGCGTCGGCCAGTGTCAAAACAAAAGAGGTGGTCGCACTCGCGGGGACAAAAATGCTGGGCGCCAGCGATGTTTCCAAGCGCTGCAGCGCATCGCGCACGGCGGGCCAGAGTTCCAGCGCCCTGGGGGTGGGCTCCAGACCGCGGCCCTTGCGCACCAACAGCTCGTCGTCCAGCGCGTCTCGCAATCGCCGCAAGGCATTGCTGACGGCCGGCTGCGTCAGCGATAGCTGCCGGGCGGCATGGGTGAGGCTGCGCTCTGCCATGACGGCATCAAAGACCTTCAGCAGGTTGAGATCAAAGTGGCGCAGGCTGACAGGGGACATGTCTTAATCATAACCATCGTGAATACCATGCATCATAAATATAAAGTGGAGCAGCACTGGTAAAAACCCTAATATCAACCCGTGCTGAGCCGTTATTGGTTGAGTGTGATTTTTCCCAAGGAGTTCCCCATGTTTCGTATTGCCCTGCCACATTTCGTGCAATTTTCTGCGGGCACGCACCGCGCGGCTGGCGTGATCGCCAAAGCAGGGGCAGTCCGTAATGCGGATGAATCCAAGACCCTGGCGGGCATGTTGCTTGCAGCTGCTCTGGCTGCCCTGTTGGTTGTAGCCGATCAATTGATTGAAATGTGGGCGGATGGTCACTTGCTGTTGGGCTGGGTGGCGCTGTGGACCGTCACTTTCGCGGCCTTGGCGCTCCTCGCGCCTCCGTTGCGCCAACTTACCAGCGTCTTGGCGAGTGCTGTGACGCGCTGGTCGAACGAAGCGAAAGAACGCCGTATCGAAGAAAAAATGTGGGAGTACGCCAGCCAAGACTACCGCGTGATGGCGGAAATACAACAAGCTGCGGCACGCAGCCAGGATTAATCCTTAGCTGCAGGTTTTCACCCGCAAAAAAGCCACCGAGTTCGGTGGCTTTTTTTATGGGCAGGGGGTTTTACTACGCTGGTGGCCCAAGAAACTCGGGAGACCCAATACTGGCGCGGGCTGCGACCGAGTTAGACCCGTGGTTCTACAGGTTTTCACCTTGTTACAACTGCCGTTTTTCCAGCTAGCCCCCGGGTTCTGGCTGTAGGGGTATCGTAAGCTATTGATTCTATTGGAGTTTTTCGGTTTTTGGATTGACTAAAAAACCCTCCAAGCTTATAATGAAGGCCTAGCGGTCACCATTCACTTACCGGTGTCCCACAACGCAACCCTGACGGTTTAAACGCTGTCCCCTGAAGACATCACTGGAGCCCTTGTGGCAGGTCGGTGTCAAAAACCGGCGCACTTCCTGTGTGCCGAGATTTACTTCATTCAGGGGAGTTGCCGTGCACACATCGTTTTCATTTCTACTGTTCGCCTTTGGCTTTTTCAAGCTTTGGCACTGCCACGACCTCGGCGCCCATGGCGGCCAGCAGCTGCAAGGCGAAGGCAAAGCTGTACCGGCCATGGTTGACCCGGTTGATAAGCACCTGGACGTCAATCGGCGCGCCCTGTGCCTCAAGGCGCTGAGCGAGTTCCTTGTAGGAGAGCTGCTTGCTCTCGCGAAGGTCTTTGACGATGGATTTGGCGCGCGCCTCAAAGAACCGGCGCGTCATGGGCAGGCGTACATGGTTTTCGATTTATCTACATCGTATGCCAAGACGCCTTCATTTAACCCAAATAAATCGTTTTCGATTTATACATAAAACCGTCAGTTACACCCTGCAGGTCAACCGCTTTAAAGGGCACCCATGAAAGTCGAAGTTCAACTGGTCAACGAGAAGGGGCGCGGCGTCCCTACGAAGGAGCGCGCCAGCATGCAGGCATACCGTGGAGTGCTGCAGATACAAGAGGCCCGCTGCCACGAGCTCGGACGCATCGTGGTTACGGCCGAGCTGCGCTCGGGCACCGACGGGGACGAGACCGCGCTGGTGCCGACCTTGTTCGAGGCGGGCGTGCTCTTTTTGGCCAAAGGGCGGATGCGCGTTCGGGGCACCGAGTTCGTTGGTGGCATTCAGTACGGCCAAACCTGGGACGTGAGGGTCGACTGATGCTCAAAATCTCCCTGCACTACGCTACTCCCCACACCGTTAACGACCGAAACGTCTTGGGCCGGCTGGACATTGCCTACGCCAAGCTGGACGCCCGGGCCGACTACAAGGCGCTGATGTTCATTACCGGCGTGGGCGAATTGGCGCCCATACGATTGGACAACTATCCCCGCTGGTCGGCCAGCATCTGGGACCTGGTGGCCCGCGTGATATGCCTGGGGCTCAGCCACACCGAAGCCCTCGGTCCTGCAGACCTGCCCTACGTGCGCAAATGCGCCTTCATCGACGACATGACGGCCGTTATTGAGCACTGCCCCGACGGGTCCGATTCCCGGCGCGCTGTTATCGCCACGGCCCATGTCCGCGGTGGCAAACGTAAGGGCCACTACACCGCTACGTTCACGTCTGATTTGCATGCGCCGATGCACAGCACCGTTTTTGTCCATACCCCGCTGGGGCTCTCGCCCTGGGACTTGCTGGCCCGGGCGTACGCCTGGACGGTCCACGAACGCTTTGAGCTGCCCTCGCGCCCGGAGCTGTACACACCCATTCCAGTGCAGCGAGGGGAGCAGTCCTATGTCGCCCTGGAAACGGTGCGCGAACCGGCCCGTACCGGCATCCTGCGCTGGCTGCACAAGCGCGCCATGAGCCCCACGGCGCTCGACCTGGTGTGCGGTCCGTGTGTCACCGAACCCCAGTTCGTGGAGTTCCTACGCAAGGCGATATGACGACTGCCTCCGTTCCGACCTCTACCGGCGGCGCCACTGCCGCGTCCAAGTCCAGTCCGCGCCCACTGCGTACGGTCGTGCGCCGGCCCAGCTCGGATGCGTCTCGGTTTCACATGTCGACCAAGGCAGTGGACCGCTCGGTTGCCTACTACCTCAAGCTGTCCGACCTCCAGTGCGTCAAGCACCTGGCCAACATCCGCTGGGGCAGCTTCACCCAAGTGACGTGCCCACATTGCAACAGCAGTTCTGCGCACTATTGGTCGGCCATCGAACTGCGCTGGAAGTGCAAGGGCTGCGGCAAGCGATTCAGCGTGACCTCGAAGACGGTTTTTGCGGGGCACCGCATTACCCTGCAGCAGCTGCTGGCCGCGTTGCATCTGTGGGTGTGTGGCTCCGCTGGCCAGCCCGCCTTGGAGCTGCGGCGCATGCTCAACTTGGGAAGCTACAACACCGCATTTACGCTGTGCAGCAAGCTGAGGGAGGCCATGCTGCGCGGGCGCAATGTTGGCCTGATTAGCGGCGTGGTCGAGATGGACGGGGCGCACGCCTCCGGTCGGCGCGCCAGCCTAAAGCGCGGCAAACCCTTGACCTTCCGAGTCACCGGGGAGGACGCCGCCCAGAAGGACGCCTTGCTCACGACCAGTGCCCGCCAAAAGCAGCGCCGGGACGAGAAGGCCGCGGCCCTGGCCGCCGGAGGCATCTTGCACCCCGAGCATGGCAATGTGTTCCCGAAAGACCGTCGCGTGCTGTTTAGCGCGCGTACCCGCTCAGGTGTGCGCGGTCGCGGCGCCTTGGTCACCCGCGTGGCCATCGGGCTGGCGGAAACCCCGGATGCCGTCCAGGCCTTGGCTGACGCGTATGTGGCCATTCCGGAGTCCATTCTCGCCACGGACACCGGCAGCGCGTTTAGCAAGCTGGGCAAGCAGTTCCAGGTCCACCTGCAGGTGAACCACAGCGAAGCCTTGGTGGGCCCCAACGGCGAGCATTCCAACCAGGCAGAAAGCTTCAACGCCCGTCAGGACCGCGCAGAGTACGGGGTCTACCGCAATATCGAGCCCAAGCAGCTGCACGATTACGCCTGTGAAATGGCGTTTCGCGAGGACCATCGCCGCATGGCGCCGGGAGCGGCAGCGGACAGGGCACTTTGGTACGCGCTGTCGGTGGGCCCGTCCCACTACTGGCGGGGATACACGCACGGCAAGCACCGGAGCTACGAAATTCTCATAACTGGGAATCAGCCGGCAGCTGCAAGTGGGCCTGCGAAAGGACGGTCGCCGATATCAATGGTCAACGGGAGACCTCCGAGGTAGTTGTCGGCTCTTGGGCGGCTTTCAAAGAATTGAACCCAGTGGTTTGCTGTTCAAGCTTCAAGTAAC
>CAJASG010000163.1 GCA_903944555.1 uncultured beta proteobacterium | reverse complement strand
TGTTGATTACCGTCCTGTAGTTTGCTGCCCTTGTGTGTTTGGCACAACTGGCCGGAAAGCGAATGGCGCCGGACAGTGGGCCCATCGTGGGCTTGATCGATCTCGTGGGCTTTGACACGCATGCCGCGCAGGGTGCTGATCAAGGTCAGTCCGCCGACAAGCTAAAGATGATCGATGACATCATCCTGACCTACAAAGATGCGGTTGGAGACGGCTGGAAAGACTCCCTGGTAATCACAGTCACCGAGTTTGGACGCACAGTGTCACAGAACGGCACGGGTGGATCAGACCATGGCTGGGGTGGTTGCATTTTGGCTGCGGGCGGGTTGGTGCAGACTGCGGGGGTGATTGCAGATTGGCCTGGGATTGATTCCGCCAAGCTGTTTGAGGGGCGAGACCTCGCGGTGACCGTCGATGCGCGTGCGGTTTACGCTGAGGTGCTGCGGAGTGTTTTTGGATTGTCAGCTGCACATGTTCAAGACGGCGTGTTGCAACACACGCCGCATCCGCTCACACAAAAATTGTTCAAATCCTGAAAAAATTGGCGCAGTAGACCTAGCGGTGCTGACACCAAGGTCTCATGGGGCCGCTGGTGGTTGTAGCGATCCAGTACCCTCGCCGGTAGGTCCGGTTGACGCGCTCGACATAGGCAGTCTACGCTTGCCTTCCTGGATGGATATGGTTCAAGGTAATGCACTGCTATAGGCCCATTCAGCTGGTGTATGTGCGATGAATTCCAGTCAGTTGTCTATGAGTCTGCACAACGGCGCGCGCCCGTCCAATTAGAGCCCCCTAGAGAAATCCTTGGGGCTATTCTTTCCCCTCCAAAATAGCAAGCCTAGTTGACGACGCAGCATTCACCCACATGGGTGGCATGTCAGCCCACTGCGGGTGCTTGCTTTCATGACGTGATCACCACTAAGTTGCCCGGCGGCCCCAGGTCGTCAATGACTGGTCTGGAGCAGGCAGATTGCAAACTGCTACTACCGCTTTGGGCCTTTTTGCGGTCACCGTCATCCCGACGTTCCTAACGAGCCCTATTCCGCGCTATTCCTCGTGGTAACGCAGCTTCATCACCAAAATCGACGCCGCCAGCGCCAAGGTGACGGCATTGGCGATAACGACCGGCCAGGCATTCAACAGCAGGCCGTAGGCCAGCCAGAGGGCGACGCCCAGCGTGAAGGCGCTGTACATACCCAGTGAAATGCCGCGCACGTCCTTGGTCTGGAAGGTGTGCAGCGCCTGGGGCACAAAGCTGGCGGTGGTGAGGATGGCGGCGGCGAAGCCGATCAGTTCGGACAATGGCATGGGTGTCTTTCAGTGGTCTTTCGCGGTCCAGTCCACCAGCGTATCGATGGCAGGGCGGGCCGCATTGGCGTTGGGGTGGTTGATGAGGGCGACCAGCACATAGCGTTTGCCGCTGGCGGCGTGCACGAAGCCGGCCACCGCCACCACATTGTTCAGGCTGCCGGTCTTAAGGTGGGCGCTGCCGCTGGCGCGCGCCTTCATGCGTTTGAGCGTGCCGTCCACGCCGCTGACGGGCAGGGATGACATCAACTCAGGCATGAGCGGCGACACGTAGGCGGTCTGTAGCAGGCGGCCTAGTCCTTGGGCGCTGATGCGCTCTTGGCGCGACAGGCCTGATCCGTTGTCCAGCACCGGCAGCTCGTCGGCGCTGATGCGCTGCGTCCACCAGCGTTGCACCACCGCACGGGACGCGGCGAAGGTACCCGGGTTGGCGGGAAGGGCGGCGTTGGCTGACAGCACAGTGGTTTCGGCCTCTGTAGGCACCACACGGCCCAAGGTCAAAAACACCTGTTGCGCCATCACGTTGTTGCTGTATTTGTTGATGTCCCGAATGATCTCGGCCAGTGGCGCGGAACTGACCTCAAACGCCGGTTTACTGGCGCTGATGGCTGTTGGCACCTGTCCCATGCGTACTGCGCCCGAAAGTTTTCCGCCCATGTCCTGCCACAGGCCGCGCACCGCACGCACTGCGTAGCTCTGGGGGTCGGCGTAGGCCATGGGCCACACTTTTTCGCCGCAGTTAGCCGGGTAGCCGCCGGCAAAGCGAATACGGTTGGCGTCGGAAAAGTCGGCTTTCAGGGTGCCGCGGTAGTCACCGCAGTCAGTCGCTCCGTTGCCGGGCGATGGCAGCAGCGGCACCGTGGTCTGCATCTGCACCCCGGCCAGCGGCGGGTCAAACTGCACCTGCGCCAAGTTGGCGGTGCGGTCCGGGGTGAAGGTCATCACCACCGATTTGTAGTTGAGCAACAGTGCGTCGGGCGCGGCGTTGTAGGGG
>CAJASG010000162.1 GCA_903944555.1 uncultured beta proteobacterium | reverse complement strand
GTACTAAGTCGCATGGATTTCACTCCTGTAAGCCGATATGGCTTGTGTATTGGTCGAATGTAATCAAGACTATGCTTCGTGTAAATTCGTATTTTTTACATTTTCACTTCGAAAAAACCGCATGAACTTCAAACACCTGTATTACTTTTGGGTCACAGCCAAGGCCGGCGGCGTGATGCGGGCGGGCGAGCAACTGCACACCACGCCCCAAACCCTGTCCGGCCAGATCAAGCTTCTGGAAGACTGGCTCGGGCGAAAGCTGTTTCAAAAGAGTGGGCGCAACCTGGAACTGACGGAGGATGGCCACCTGGCGTTGGGCTACGCCGACCAGATATTCGCGCTGGGCACAGAGCTGGAAACTGCGGTGCGCCAAGCGCATGGTGGGCAACGGGTGCTGGACTTCAAAGTGGGTGTGGCCGATTCGGTCACCAAGTCCGTCGCCTACCGCTTGCTGGAACCGGCCTTGTCGGTGCCGGAGCCGGTGCGCTTGATTTGCAGCGAAGGCAAGTTCTCTGATTTGCTGGCGCAGCTGGCGCTGAACCGGCTGGACTTGGTGATTGCAGACGAACCCATGTCCAAACGCATCAGCGTCAAGGCGTTCAACCACCCACTGGGACGCACGACCATGAGTTTCTTCTGTGCGCCAAGCCTGAAAGCCCAGTTAAAAGGCCCTTTCCCCCAATGCCTGAATGGTGCGCCCCTGCTGATTCAGGGCGCGCAGGCATCGGTACGGCAGCAACTGGAGGGCTGGCTCACGCGCCACCAGATTCACCCGCGCATCATTGGCGAGTTTGACGACGGTGCACTGATGACGGCGTTTGGGCGCGAAGGGCGCGGCGTGTTCATGGGCCCCAGCGTGATGGAAGCAGAAACTGCAGCGCAGTTTGGCGTGGAGGTGATCGGGCACACCGACGAGTTGGTGGAAGAGTTCTATGCGGTGTCGGTTGAGCGACGCATCACCCATCCCTGCGTTGTGGCCATCACCGACGCGGCCCGCGGACAACTCTTCGGTTAGGTCGACAATACGTCCGTATGAAAATCCTCTTTACTGCCTGTATTTGCCTCCTAGCGGCCCACCCTGCTGCCTTTGCCCAAGAGGCCGGATTGCCCCTGTGGGAGGCAGGCCTGGTGGCCGGCGGAGTCTCCACGCCGGCCTACCCGGCATCGTCCGACCGTTCGTCACGCGCACTGGCATTGCCTTTCCTGATCTACCGCGGCGAGGTCTTGCGCTCGGACCGCAGCGGCATTGGCGCACGCCTTGCGCACACCGATGACTACGAGTTCGATGTGGGGTTCTCCGCCTCACTACCGGCCAGCTCCAACGACGTTGCTGCGCGCCAAAACATGCCGGATTTAGGCACTCTGCTCGAATTCGGTCCCCGCATGAAGGTCACCTTGGCGCGCCCCAGCGCCGGCAGTCGCGTGCGGCTGATTGTTCCTGTGCGCAGCGTACTGGAATTCAATAGTGGTGTGCGCGGCCAAGGTGTCGCCTTCGAGCCCGAACTGGCCTACGAGACACGCGACCTGAGTGACGGCTGGAGCCTATCGGCCAACGCCAGCCTGGTGTGGGGCGACAGCCAGCTGAACCAATATTTGTACGGGGTTTCCCCGGCCTATGCCACAGCGGCGCGCCCCGCCTATGAAGCCCAAAGCGGCCTGATTGCGTCCCGCCTGGGTCTGGGCGCCTCGACGCAACTGGGCAAGGACGTGCGCATCCTCGGCTTCGTGCGCTACGAGAACTATGCAGGCTCTGCCAACCGGAATAGCCCGTTGTTCCTACAGTCCAGCGGCACCTCGTATGGCCTTTGGCTGACGTGGACACTGGGGCGCTCCGAGGCCCGCGCGCGGGACTAAACCGCTCGCTTCGCAAGGCTTATCATTGCGCTCATGATCACCGATTTTTCAAAAAGCCACGCGAGCATCATTTCCAGGTTGATGAAGTTTGGCGGTCTGCCAGCCCTGCTGGCACAACCGGCAGCGGCACGCATGCTGGCCTCGGAATCCGTTCAGTTTTTCCGTGACGCGGTGTTTGGCCACCACGCAGACGAAGAGCGCGATCTGTTCCCGACGATATTGGCACGCACAACGCAGGGGGAAGAACTGGAACTGGTCCGGTCAACCGTGCTACGGCTCACTTTGGAGCACCGACAGATCGAAGCGAAATGGGCCAAGTTGGAACCGGTTTTGCTGCAAGTTGCCAACGGCGACGCGTTTGATCTGGACCCCGCTGAGATCGAAGCGCTGGTGCTGGACTACGCCGCACACGCCGCGTTTGAAGAGGCAGAATTTCTGCCACTGTGCCGCACGATTCTTGCGCGCACCAGGGACCATGTCAGCATGACTGATTTGGCCCACAAAGGGTCATGGGCAGCCACGGTACCCGTCGCCCTTTGAAGATCCCGTTGCCCGGCGCCACTAAGGCGGCCAGGCCAGCGTTCACGGCGCAATCTTGCGCTTGAGCGCCCGCGCAATCGGCTGCGGCAGGTTAGCCAGCGACTGCAACAAATGCGGCAAAACCCGCAGCTTCAAGCCCGCCAGCGTGGGTGGCACCACGGCCTCGATCAGGTGAGGCCCGGGGGTCCGCAGCGCGTGCTCCAGCGCAGCTACAAACTCGGTGGTGGTAGTGGCGCGGCGCGATGACACGCCCATGCCTTCCCCCAGATGCACGAAGTCCAACGGCGGTGTGCTCAGGTCCAGTTGGGCCCGGGCTTTGTCGCCCACATTGCCGGCCCCCACGCGCTGCAGTTCGATGTTCAGCACCGCATAGGATCGGTTGCTGAAAATGATGTTGATGACGTCGAGTTTTTCGCGTGCCATGGTCCACAGCGCCTGAATGGTGTACATGGCCGAGCCATCGCCCTCCAGCGCAATCACCTTGCGGTCGGGGCAGGCAATCGCTGCGCCCACAGCGCTGGGCAAGCCCTGGCCGATGGCGCCGCCGGTGAGTGTGATCACATCATGGCGGGGTGCGCCGGCGGTGTACATCGCCAGCATCAAGCCCGAGGTGATTGCCTCGTCCACGATGATGGCGTTCTCGGGCATCAGTTGGCCGATGGCTTTGCAAACCTTGTCGGCAGTGAACTTGCCGCGGGGCAAGCCCGGGCGTTTCAGCGTTTGCAGCACCGGCATGGCCGCATCTGCGCCCACGGCCGTGGCGAGTTTGTCCAAGCTGCCCACCACATCCTGTTTGAAAGAAGCCAGCTCCAGCAACTGACAGCCCTCGGGCACCAGATAGCTCTTCTTGCCGGGATAGGCAAAAAATGACACCGGTGCCTTCACGTCCACCAGAATCAGGTTTTCCAGCCCCGTCAATTGCACCGAAGCAAGCTCTGCCAGGTAGGCCAGGCGCTCTATGGGTGGCAGGCCGGCACCGCGCTCCAGGCGGGTGGGAAACACTTCCGAAAACAACTTGGCACCGGTCTTGGCGGCAATGCGTGCCACCGCCATCAGCGCCGGTGCGCGCAAGGCGCGCCCCCCCAGAAAAATCGCCGTTTTGCGCCCGCTTTGCAGCGCGGCAGCAATAGCGGCTACGGTGGCGTCGTCGGCCACAGGTGGTGCAGCGATTTGGGGCGCGGGCAGGGCAACACCGCCCTCACCCCAGGACACATCGGCTGGCAGGATGAGTGTGGCGACCTGACCGGGTGGGCCCATGCAGGCTGCGATGGCTTCGCTTGCGTCCTGGCAAAGGCTCTGCGTGGTTTTGGAGGTCCGCACAAAGCCAGGCGACACATTGCGAGCGACCGTTTCAATGTCTGACTG
>CAJASG010000161.1 GCA_903944555.1 uncultured beta proteobacterium | reverse complement strand
GCAGCAACAAATTTGCAATACCCTGGCCAAGACCGCGGAGGACATCACAGACCGTGCGCACGCCAATGCCAACCACACGCTGGGCGAGACCACGCGGCTAATCGCCAGCGCCGAGGATTTGATGCGCTCCCGTATCGCTACCGAATCGGTTTGGCTACAACAGCACGGCGAGCGCATGGATCAGCTAACTAGCGCCCTGCGCGGCGAACTGGGTGCGCTCAGAGCGGAAGAGGCCTCCCGTGGCAACGCAGCGGTGGAGCGGCTGGGTGAATTGCAAACAGCATTGACGGGGCATTTGACAACGCTGGGTACCGCGCTGGAAGCCCCAATCACGCGTCTGATAGAAACCGCTTCAGAGGCACCACGCGCTGCGGCCGAGGTCATTGGACAGTTGCGCAAGGAGGTGTCGAACAGTGTGGCGCGGGATAACGAACTGCTTGAAGAGCGCAGCCGCATCATGGAAACACTGAATTCGCTGCTGGAGTCCATCAACCATGCGTCCGTCGAGCAGCGGGCGGTGATCGACTCCCTGGTGGCCTCCTCGGCGGTGGCGCTGCAGCAGGCGGGTAGCCAGTTTTCAGAGAACATGGGCGCAGAGGCCACCAAGCTTTCCGACATTGCCGCACATGTCACCAGCAGTGCGGTGGACGTGTCGAGTCTGAGCGAAGCCTTTGGCTTTGCCGTGCGCTCCTTCAACGACGCCAACGAGAAGCTGATTGCAAACCTGCAGCGCATTGAAGGTGCGATGGACAAATCCCTGGCCCGTAGTGACGAACAGCTGGCCTACTACGTGGCCCAAGCCCGCGAAATCATTGACCTGAGCATCATGTCGCAAAAGGGAGTGTTTGAAGAGTTGCGCCAGCTCCCCGGTCGACAAGCCATGTCTGCCGACGAGGTTCGCTGATGGAAGATATTGACGCTGGGGTAGAGCAAAGCGCGCCGGTATGGGCCGTTTTCGGCGACCTCATGTCCGGCCTGCTGGGGGCTTTTGTGTTGTTGTTGGTGGGTGTGCTGGGGGTCCAAATGGAGCTGGCCAGCCACCTGCAAGACGAGGTGAAAAAGCGCCAGATCGAAGAGCAGCGACGCATATCCCTTGAGCAGGCCTTGGCCATTCCCCTGGCCACAGGGCGGATCACCTTGAACAACGGACGCATTGGCATCAGTGGGCGTGTGTTGTTCTCCTTGAATTCCGACCAGTTGCAGCCGGAGGGGCGGCAACTCCTCAATAGCCTGGTCACCCCGCTGCGGGCCTACCTGACGTCGCGCGATGAACTGCTAATGGTGAGCGGCTTTACCGATGATCGCTCGGTCCGCTCAAGCAACAACCAGTTCGCGGACAACTGGGAGCTGTCGGCCCAGAGGGCGCTGACTGTCACGCGCACCTTGATCACTGAGGGAATGCCATCGTCCATGGTGTTTGCGGCAGCGTTTGGTGCGGAGCAGCCCATAACGCCCAACACCAATGACGCGGCACGCGCGCAAAACCGGCGGGTGGAAATGGCGCCTGTACCGAAAAGCGCCAATGTAAAACCTTCAACTCCATGAGTGAGGTGGATCACAGTGCGGTGATCGACGCCTTGCGCAGTGCCGGTGCGGACCAGTTGGACCCGGTGCATCTGCATTACCTGGAAGCGTTGGCCATGCGCGCGGATACACAGAGCAGCAGTGTCAAGCGCATTCTTGATGCCAAATTGACGCACGCGTTGGCGGCTTTCAAAGAACGCGTTGAACACACGCCCAGAGATGTCAAGGCCAGCGTCACCCCCAGTGTGCAGCGCAGCCCGTTGAGTGAATTGACGGACTACATTGCACACCTGAGCCCGGAGTCGGTGCAAGCCAATGGGGGCGTAAGCGCTCCGTTGGAGCTGAAAGCCATTCGGCAGTTCAGAAATACCTGGTCCAAACTCAGTGTGGACAAGCAGGTAGCGCAAGCCCTTGACCAGGCGCCCAAAAATGCCGGGCCGATCAATTCGCATATGCTGGTGCTGCGCTCACTGGCCCTGATGCGTGACACCTCGCCGGACTACCTCAACCGTTTCATGTCGTATGTGGATACTTTGCTTTGCCTGGATCAAGGCGATGCCAAAAGCAAGCCGACGCCAAAGAAGCCACTGCCGGTGAAGGTAGTAAAAAAATGACGTCTCTACCGCTCTTTCGCCCGCAAAACATCACGCCGTCACGCCAGCAGACCGAGCTGCAAACCAGCACGAGCCTGTCGATCATCGTGGACGCCAACGCCGGAGCTGCCAAAACCACCAGTCTGGCGCTGAAGGTGGCAGAGGTGCTGGAGATGCAGCGGCAAAAGACAGGCCACTATGCGCCCAAAAAAATCCTGACACTGACCTACACCGAGGTCGCAGGGCTGGCCTTCAGGCGCGCGCTGGAAAAAATCGGTGTTCCCGCTGAGCTCATCAAGGACCTCTGGATCAACACGTTTGACGAATTCGCGGTCTACATGCTCAATGATCTGGAGGGTAGCCGTGCCAAGGCTGTGAAGACGCCAGAGGCGCTGAAGGAAACTATCGTGCAATGTTTGGGCGATGTGCGTGAGCGTGCCGATCAGCGGGGCGATCATTACCTGCGCCTTCCCAGCGATGAGAGCGGCGGATTCTACGAGCACTTTATCCACGAGAGCTTGCGGATCAAGGGCCGACTAGTGCTGCCCAAGGCCCGGTGGTTGGACGAGCGCGTTGACCCTCTGCTTGCCGAGAACACGGGGGAGGATTACACGGTGCTGAAGGTGATGGAGCGCTTTGAGCGGCTGCGGCGGCCATCCGAGGAAGATCCGCCGCTGTTTCGTGCGCCGGGGGATGCCACCTACGACTTGGCCAGCACGGTGGGCGACATGTCGGTGGAGTTGCCCCAAAATATGTTCACCCGGTGGCCTGGTGGTCTGCATTTGCTCTGCGTCGATGAGTTTCATGACATGAACGAGGCGATGTTCACCCTGCTTCGGCGTTTGCTGGAGAGCAACCCGAATGCCACTTTTTGTGGAGTCGGCGACCCTGACCAAGTGCTGCACCAGAAGGCCGGAGCCGAGCCAAAGTTCATGGACCCGGCCTACTTTGCACAGGAGACCGGGCGACCAGCCACGGTCATGCACTTGCACGGCTCCTACCGGTTCTCAGAACGCTTGGCCGAACTGGCGGGCAACCTGGCTGCCAAACATTACGCATCCCTGGCCCAGCGCGAGACCCAGGTGCATCCGTTTTTCTATGCAGCACCGCTGGAATGCGCGCAGAAAATTGTGGAAGACGCTGCGGCTTGGGCAGCCCAAGGGCGGGCGATGAACCAGTTTGTCGTTTTGCTGCGCCATCCGCACCAGTCCGTTTTGATTGAAAACTTCCTGCTGGAGCAGGAAATTCCCTACCGTACCTACCCATTCCCAACCTACCTGCACCGCCCGGAAGTACTGATGGTTCGGGCGCTGCTGGCCGCGTCGCGCCCTGAGTTCGCGCTGCTGCCAAGCCAAAGTGCCCGCTACCGCATGGTTCAAGCCGTGGCCGATCTGGCTGGGGTGCAGTTTGACTTTGCCGAGAGTGAAACGGAGTCCCAGGATGAACGCCTGAAGATTGCCGTCAAGGAGATCCTGCACGATCAAACCATGCTGGTTACTTTTTTGAAGCGGCAAGTGATCGCCAAGGCGGACCCCAGT
>CAJASG010000160.1 GCA_903944555.1 uncultured beta proteobacterium | reverse complement strand
GGCGCAGATCCTGGCGATCGAGACGACGGACATTGCGGCCCTGAAAACCAGCCAAATCAGCACACTGTCCACGGCCACGGTCAACGCCCTGGGCAGCGACCAGATCCAGGCGCTGACCACAGCGCAAGTGCAGTCCCTGAGTACCGGATCGTTCCTGGCTTTGAGTACTAGTCAATTTGCTGCGATTGAGACGGCTGATTTGGTTGCGCTCACTACGAAGCAGATCACACTTATGACGACTGCTCAGGCAGATGCTTTGAGTACGTATCAGGTTCAGTCTCTTAATACCAATCAAATTCAGTCGCTGAATACGGCTGCCTATGCAGCGTTGGATGTCTCTACACCGATCATTTTGGATTTGAACGGTGACGGAGTAAGGACGCTGAGCATTGCAGACGGAGTGAAGTTTGATATTTTCGGAGACGGGCAAGCGGTCAATACTGGCTGGGTCAGCGGCGGCGACGGGTTATTGGTCTTGGACCGTAACCATGACGGCGCCATCAACGATGGATCGGAGCTGTTTGGCTCATCGACAAAGCTGGCCAATGGCGAGAGAGCATCTGATGGCTACGCAGCGCTACGAGAGCTAGATACCAATAGCGACGGAGTAATTAGTAGTGCCGACGCGGCCTATGCTGACTTGCGCATATGGGTTGACAGTAATTCTGACGGTATCAGTGAAACGGGAGAAACCAAAACACTGGAGTCACTGGGAATAGCCTCGATCAATGTAAACGCTACCGTGGGCGCGAATACCGACAATGGAAACATACTGGGGCTTACGTCCACCTACCAAACGACGGACGGTCAAACGCACGCGGCGGCCGACGTCTGGTTCATTGCCGACAAGGGTGGAGTCAACGCAAGTGCGGGAACGCTGGACGCTGCGATAGCGGCATTGAACATCACCAATGCGCCAACCGTCGCACCTAGCAGTGGGGATATTGCATCACAAGAGCTGTTAGAACCGATGCAATTGGCAGAGGCGGCTCCGGTTGAAGTGAATGATGATCTGCGCAAGCGCGTTAGCAGTCTTGCGCAGGCGATGGGTGCATTTAGTGAAGGAGCCGGTGCCATTGATACGCTGGCTGCACCGAACCTGAATGTTGCTGGCACCGTACCGCCGACCAACGGCGGGGCGGGATTGGCGGTAGGCGGTATGGTCGATGTGATGAAACAATTTGACTCCAATGGGAATCAGGTGCTTGCGTCTGTTGAGACAGCCGTTAGTTCATCGCAATCGCTTGCGAAACCAAATCTTCAAAGCGGCGCAACACAAGGGTATCTCGTGGTAACTGAAAGCTAGCCAATTAGGGCCAAATTTACCCTCATATGAGGCGATTAGCCGCCCTAGGCTCATGTTGAAATCAAACTCCCTAGTCGGGACCTTCAACAATGACAGATAGATTCCCCCATACCACCATTCAGTGCATTGCTGCCCTTGCGCAGCACCATCGCCTGGCGATTAATCCTGAGCGATTGATAGAAGACTATGCGCTAGGAGCGGAGGAGCCAGGCGCAGCCACCGTGCTGCGAATTTCTGCGGAAATCGGGATGAAGGCCAAGGCGGATAAATTTACCTGGGAGACACTTCAGGCGCAGGGAGGCGTGTTTCCGTTGATCGCACGAATGAGCGATGGCAACTGCGTAATTGTTATGGCAGCCTCCACCAAAGATGGTGGCCAAGTGGCGGTTTTGAACCCCCTTGCAGATAACGCTACAGAAGTGTTAATCATTGACCGCGAAAAATTTTGCAGTCAGTGGAAGGGCGAAGTCTTCTTGATGAAGCGGATTCATGCCATGGCAGAAGAAAACCAGCCGTTCGGTTTCCGTTGGTTTATTCCTGAAATACTCAAACAGAAATCCGCGTTCAGAGACCTTGCGATTACCGCTTTCGCCATGCATTTTCTTGGGTTGGCGTCTCCGATGTTCTTCCAGTTGGTAATTGATAAGGTGTTGGTTCACCAAAGTCAATCGACACTTTGGGTTTTATGCGTTGGTGTGATAGCCGCATTGGTATTTGAGTCCATTTTTGCTTCATTGCGTTCCATAGTTACTTTGTCGGCTTCCAATAAGATCGACATGAGCCTTACCCGGCGCACCTTCGCGCATCTCCTGTCGCTTCCCATCGACTACTTCGAAACGACGACTGCCGGAATCGTCACGCGCAATATTCAACAGGTGGAGAAGATTCGGGCCTTTCTGACTGGACGTGTTTTTTCGTCCGCGATTGATGCCACTTCGCTGTTCATTTTCATGCCGATCCTATTCGCTTACTCTGTGAAATTGGCATTGGTCGTATTGGTGTTCACTGTGTTGATCGCCGGAATAATTATGGCGTTGGTTCCCGTCTACAAGCGGCGCTTGAATGACTTGAACGTTGCTGAAGGCGCGCGTCAGTCCATGATGATTGAGACCATTCATGGCATGCGGACGGTCAAGGCTTTGGCGATTGAGCCGACCCAGCGGCGCCTGTGGGACCAACGCTCAGCAAACTCTATTAATATGCACTTCAGAGTGGGAAAGTTGGCCATTACTGCCAATGCAGTCACAGACTTTCTGGGCAAGTTGTTGCCTGTGGTAATTATTACGATGGGGGCCCAGGAAGTTTTTGACCAGAACCTGTCTGTTGGGGCATTGATCGGGTTTCAAATGATCTCAGGTCGGGTTAGTGGCCCCCTGATGGCTATCGTCGGTTTGGTAAACGACTACCAGGAAACCGCCATGGCGGTTGGCATGTTGGGGGATATCATGAATCGACCCGGTGAAGGTCGCGCAAGTGCTGGAGGATTGCGGCCTGTCTTAGCCGGTGAAATATCATTTGATGAGGTTACCTTTCGCTACCCCGGATCAAGTGCTGCAGCCCTGGACCGTGCCAGTTTGACAATCCCAGCGGGATCTGTTGTCGGCATCGTGGGGAGAAGTGGTTCGGGCAAGACCACTCTCACCAAAATAATTCAAGGACTTTACAGCGTCCAAGAAGGCATTGTCCGGTTCGACAAAACCGATGCGCGCGAGATTGAGTTGGCTCACTTGCGGCGTCAAATTGGCGTGGTTTTACAAGAAAATTTCATGTTTCGGGGATCGGTTCGTGACAACATTGCCGCCGGCAAACAAGACGCAAGTTTTGAGGAAATTGTTGCGGCGGCTGAGGCCTCTGGTGCGGCTGAGTTTATTGAAAAAATGCCACAAGGCTACAACACCCTCCTTGAAGAAGGTGCTGCCAACCTGTCCGGCGGGCAGAAACAAAGGCTCTCTATTGCACGTACGTTAATAACCAAACCAAGGATTTTGGTTTTGGATGAGGCAGCAAGCGCGCTAGACCCGGAGAGCGAAGCAATATTCATCCGAAATTTGTCCAAGATTGCAGTCGGGCGAACTGTCGTCATGATTTCTCACCGCTTATCAACGCTGGTAAATGCACATGCCATACTTGTAATGCAGCAAGGTAAGCTCGTTGATAGCGGGAAACACTCTGAGCTTCTCACTCGGTGTGAAACCTACCAGCAACTGTGGAACCAGCAGACAAGTCATCTATGAGCAAGTGGAAATTTCTGGGAATTGGTACTGCTTCTAAAGGCAAGACCTCCATAGAGTATTTGCCCGATGCGGACGAAATCGAGCGCAGTCCGTTGCCTCGGTTTGCACAGTTCACCATGCATGTTCTGTTGATTGCACTCGCGTCGTTTGGGGCGTGGGCGTACTTTTCCCAGTTGGACAAAGTAGTCACGGCCAAAGGGAGTCTGATCAATCCATTACCCAATATTGTGGTGCAACCTCTGGATACAGCGATTATCCAAAGCGTAGATGTACGGGTGGGGCAGGTTGTCAAAAAAGGTGAAACCCTGGCGACTCTTGACGCAACATTCATACAAGCCGATGAGAACCAATTACGGTTGCGCTTGAATAGCTTAGAGACGCAAGCTAAGGGGCTTGCCCAAGAGCTTTCAGGCCAGTTTGTGCAAACACCGTCTGGAAACACTGCGGACGACCAATTGCAGGCAAGTTTATTGGTTGAGAGGCGGGCAAACTACAAAGCGCAGCAAAGTAAGTTGGCTGAAACTGCGGCCAAACTGCGTGCTGCACTGAACACCAATCGGCATGATCAGAAATTTGTCATGTCACGGCTCCGGTCTTTAAAAGAAATTGAGGCCACGCAAGAAAAACTGGTGGCTCAAAAATACGGAGCACCCATTCAACTCCTGGAGGCACAGTTAAGAAGTAAGGACGTGGAGCGGGACCTAGAGTCTGTCGTGAACAGAGAGCAGGAGATTCTGCGTGAGCTCTCCGCTTTTGAATCAGAAAAAAT
>CAJASG010000159.1 GCA_903944555.1 uncultured beta proteobacterium | reverse complement strand
ATCATCTTTTCCTTTTGGGATGGTTATTTGACAGAGTGTCGGATGTCAGGCCATGAAGCTGTCGTACTGCGAAGGGCTTGCCAGCGCCTTTTGAGCGTTGGCAATTCCCGTGTCGCGCCCGGATGCTAACAGGTGCAGGGCATGCGTTAGCATTTCCTGTCTTCGTCATTTTGGAAATACCGCATGCCCAACCCCCTTTTGCACCAAATCAGTGTCGCCGGGTCAGTTGCGACCTCCACATTGGCAGCGTGGCGCGGCACCAGCATCGTTAAGGCGGCGGTCCAGCCGGAACAGCTTCTCAAGCTCTATGACATGGAGGGTTGCCCACATTGCCGCCGTGTACGCGAGGCGCTGACAGCGCTCGGCCTGGATGCACAGATTTACCCCTGCCCAACTGGTGGCAAACGCTTTCGTGCGCAGGCCCAACGTGCGGGCGGCAAGCAGCAGTTTCCGCTATTGGTCGATCCGAACACCAACACCACGATGTACGAGTCGGCGGACATTGTTGACTACCTTTTTCGCACCTATGCAGGTCGGGTAACGCCCAGCGCTTACCGCCCCGGCAAATTCGGCGCCCTGCTGGGCAGTCTGGCCTCTGCGGCGCGTGGCGTGCGCGGTACCCAGGTGCGGTCAGCGCAGCACCCCCGCAAGCCGCTTGAACTGTGGAGCTTTGAGTCGAGCCCCTACAGCCGTCTGGTGCGCGAGCGGCTGACCGAATTGGAGCTGCCCTATGTGCTGCACAACATTGGCAAAGAGCAGTTTGCCGACATGGGCCCGGCCGTGATGCGCGTCAAACCCGGCCCGTACACGCCGCTCCCTGGGGGACGCCGTGAAAAGTTGCTGGCGCAATTGGGCCGCATCCAGGTGCCCTATCTGGAAGACCCCAACACGGGCACCAAGATGTACGAGTCATCCGACATCATCGAATACCTTGAGCACCAGTATGCGCGCTGAGCGCCCTGCGATGAGCGGCGGACACCGCATCGTGTTTGTCACCGGCAAGGGAGGAGTCGGCAAGTCCTCCGTGGCAGCAGCCACGGCACTGCAGTTGGCCCGCCAAGGCCAGTCGGTGCTGCTGGTGGAGTTTGGTCACCGCAGTTTTTATGGCCCGTTTCTGGGCCTTGCCGTTGGCAATGACGCGGTGCGGTGGCGCCCCCGCGTCCAGGTGGCCTGCTGGGATGTCGAAGAGGCCCTGCGCGAGTACATCACCCACTACCTGGTGTTCAAGTCCGCCGCCAACAAAATCCTGAGCAACACGGTGATGAAGGCTTTGGCAGGGGCGGCGCCCAGCGTGAGCGAAATTGCGATCTTGGGCAAACTGGCAGCCCCCATGCTGCACACCTGGTACAAGCGCGACGTCGATGTAGTGGTGGTGGATGGCTATGCCACGGGCCAGTTCATGACCTTGCTGCGTGCGCCGCGTGGCCTGTCGTCCACCGCCGCCGGAGGGCCCTTGCACCGCCAGACGCAGGCTATCACCAAACTGTTGGCCGACCCCAAGGTGTGTGAGTACCGCATGGTCACGCTGGCCGAAGAAATGCCGGTCTCCGAAGCGTGCGAAATGTTCGTCGACATTCACCGGGAGACGGGCCAGCAACCCAAGCTTTACTGCAACCGCATGCTCGATATTGACCAGCTTCCGGCAGCACAGACATTTAGCCGTGCCGGCCCGTTTCTGGACCAGATGCAGCGCATTGCCACGCGCCAACACGCGAGCATGGAGCGCTTGGCACAGACCGGGGCCCGGGTCGTGCATCCGCTGCCCTTGGTGCCCACGCTCCATGTGGATGCGATGCTAGAGCAACTCGCGGACGCCCTTGAGATGGCCCAGGCCGCACAAGAGGCGGCACCATGAAACAACTGATCGAAAACCACCGCGTCATTGTGTGCACCGGCAGCGGCGGCGTGGGAAAGACCACACTATCGGCAGCGCTGGGTGTGGTGGCGGCCCGCATGGGCAAGCGTGTTCTGGTGCTCACCATTGACCCAGCCAAGCGGCTGGCCACCACGCTGGGCATTGACCAGAGCGCCGACGAAGTACAGGTCCCCGGGCAGGACTATGCAGGTAGCCTGCACGCCAGCATGGTCGACCAGACCCGCATCTTTGCCGACTACATCCGGCGCCATGCGACGGACCAGGCCACGATAGACGGGCTGTTCAACAACGCGCTTTACCAGCAACTGTCCACCACCTTGTCGGGCTCCCAGGAGTTCACCTCCTTGTCCAAGCTGGTGGATACCGCCGACGGCGGCCGCTACGACCTGGTGATTCTCGACACACCGCCAGCGGCCCATGCCGTGGATTTTCTGCGCGCCCCGGAAAAACTCAACGCCGTCTTTGACTCCGCCATCATCAGCATGTTCATGGGGCGCACCCGCGGGCTCAAACTCGCGTCCACCGCATGGAAAATGGGCGTCAAAATGCTGCTGGGGACCTTAACCGTCCTCACCGGCTCGCAATTCGTGGCGACCTTCAACAGCTTCTTTTCGGCCATCGACGCGATCGCACCCGCCATCCGTGAAACCAACCTCAAGGCCCACCATTTACTACTGGATCGCCGCACCGCCTTCGTATTGATCACCAGCTTTGACCAGGCCAAGATCATTGAAGGCGAGGCCTTTCATGACGAGTTGGAGAACGCCGGGTACCACCTCAAGAAAGTCATCGTGAACCGCGCCTGGCCAGCCTGGGCTGAACCAGGGTCTCCCCAGGTGGCTTCGGTGCAGGCCGAGTTGCAACAGCAAGGCCTTACCGATTTGGCCAACTTGCACCGGGACTTGTGCACGTACTACGCCGGTCGTTCCCGCGCCCACACGCGCTTTGAAAACATCATCAAGTTGGCTGAATTCGACACCGAAGTCGTCGGCCTTCGCGCGCTGGAGCAACTCGCCGACCGACTGGAACAGATCGGCTGACGCCGCAGCGTCACGGCGTCTCTTGTGCAAATACGGCCCGGTTACGGCCCTGCTCTTTGGCGCGGTAGAGCGCATCGTCCGCACTTTTCAAAAGTGCCTCCGGTGAGTTGCCGGGTCCAGGGGTCATCACGGCCACCCCCACACTGACGGTCACGCAGCCAAAGGCAGACATGGCGTGCGGCAGGCCAAGCGCTTGAACCGCCTCACAGACCCTGCGCCCCATGCCCTGGGCACTGGCAGCATCGGTCGCCGGTGCAATGAACACAAACTCCTCACCACCGTAACGGGCAACCAGATCGCTGGTGCGGCAAATGGTGGAACCCAGCACGCGGGCAATCTGCCGCAGACATTCGTCGCCAGCAGGGTGGCCGTAATAGTCGTTGTATTTTTTGAACCAGTCCACATCCAGCATGGCCAGCACCAGTGGATGCCCCAAACGCTGGGCGCGTCGCCATTCCTGGGCCAGTACGTCATCAAGGCGACGGCGGTTGGCAATGCCAGTCAACCCATCCGTCATGCTCATGGCTTCGAGCTTGCTGTTGAGTACCTGCAGTTCGTCGGTGCGCTGCGCCACGCGCTGCTCAAGCACTTGTTCAGAGGTCTTCAGGGTGTCGACCAGGCGCAACTGCACTTGCAGCAGATCGGACTGGGCTCGGGCCTTTTCGCGCCGAATCACATTGAAGCGATCCGCCAGTGCAAAGGCCAGCAACAGCATTTCAAGCGCCGATCCCAGTTGAACGCCATCCACCGTAAACGCGTTGGTCGGCACCACCCCCATCGCCCTCAGCGTCGTCAGAGCACCGCCCAGCATCAGCATGACAAAGGCGGCTAAAAAAGAAGTACGCGCTGCGCTGGCGCTTGAAGGCACAGATCAGGCCTACGCAAAAAATCAGCAGCGTCGTGGCCAGATTCAGCACAATCCCGTAGCGCGCGAAGGTAGGTAGCGACAAGGCGTAGCCAAGCAATGTCAACAGGTAGGCTCCCACCAGCCATTGCACCAACACATCGAGCCGTGGCACGACCTCTGCGGTGCGGAGCATGCGCCGCATGAAGAGCAAAAAGGCACCCAGCGATATGGATGTGCCGATGTAATAGGAAACATTGGAGCCCAAAGCAGTTCCGGGCCACAAAAATTCTGGCGCCAGTCCATTTTTGATGGCCAATGTCACCACTGTGCAGCCCACGAAACTGACATACAGCAAGTAGATGCTGTCGCGCAGCGCAAGAAACAACAGCAGGTTAAACAGCACCATTGCCGTCGCCATGCCAAAGTACCAGGCCTGCCCAAGATAGTCATTGCGCTCATAGGCATGGAACGCCTGCGGCGTCCACAGTTGGGCCGGTATGAGCAAGCCCACGGTAGATTCCATGCGCATATAAATCACTTGCTCGGAGTGCGCAGGCAAAGTGACAGGAAATACGAAATTGCGATTCGGATAGGGCCGGGTCGCAAACGGCACATCAGCGCCAGTGTGCACGGATTGGTAGGAACCTTGCGCCATCGGCAAATGCACCTCAATGCTGGAGATGCGGGGGGTGTCAATTTCCAGCATGCGTTCAGCCACCTGGTCCGCCGTGTTGCGCAGCGTCAGGCGCAGCCAGTAGGCAGATTGGGTAAAGCCCAGCCCCAGCGCCGTAGCAGGCGCCTGATCCGTGGTGAAGCGTGCAGCCACGTTGGGTTGCTGAACATCGGCCAGCGAAAGGGCGCGACTGGGGTCTTCCAGCACGGCGAAATGGGCGGTCAATGAAAGCGGCTTTGACGCCATGGAGCTTGCATCCAGCACCTTGTCGGCCGCAAAAACCGGGGACGCCAGTAAGACCAAACCGCAGAGGATCAGCCTGATGATTTGCTCATATCGCTTGGGGATGCGCATGGACTCTTTCAAAAACTCACCGCAAAAAATAGCGCGCAACTGCGCGGGCAGTAAAAAGGCGCCCGCAGGCGCCTTTTTAATCACAAGCAACAGTAGCTTACTTGGCCACAACGCGTACCATCTCCAGGCACTTGTTGGAGTAACCCCACTCGTTGTCGTACCAGGCCATCAGCTTCACAAAGGTGCTGTCGAGCGCCATGCCCGCTTCGGCATCGAACACGGAGGTGCACACCT
>CAJASG010000158.1 GCA_903944555.1 uncultured beta proteobacterium | reverse complement strand
GTCAGAGCGCCAGGCAGACGGCTACCACTTTCAGTCCAACTACAAAGCCCAATCCACCACCGGCAACCTGCGCTGGCTTGTTACACCGACATCTGATTTGACGCTGGGTCTGGACCAGGAAACACGTTTCCGTGACAAACATGGCGTGGTCACTGGCGAAACCCAGGGGATTGTTGACCCAACAGGAACATCGGGACGCGACTATGCGCGCCATTTTGACGTGGCTTTACTTCGCGCGAATCTGACTTACTCCAACGACATTACAGACAAGACCAACCTGCTTGCACTGGTCTACCAGTACACCGACAACACCCAATTCTGGTCTACGCCCCAGCGCTTTTCATCGACCGGTGCTGCCGTAACCGCTACGGATGCTTACACCACGCTCAACGATTACAGCCAAACGCAAAAAGGCTTTAAAACGGAGCTGCGAACCGCTGAAGGGCCCTATGGTTTTATGGGTGGTGCTGAGGTGAAGCGCAACCAATACCTCAACCTGACTACTGCCAAGGTGAGCTACCGAAACTCCCCGGCACCACCAACGACATTGATCGGAACAATTGCTGGCGATGACTCCACCATGGAAAACGTGGATGCACTTTATGGTGAAACCAAATGGAGCCCTGTATCCGACTGGACTTTCACCGGCAACGCCCGCCACGACCGCATTACGCTGAACTACTTTGCCAAACCGGTATCCGGCAACGGCAATAAAACGATCGATCAGCAAAAGGTTGTCAGCGCCAACAGTTTGCGCCTAGGTACCGCCTGGACAGGAATCGCGGACACCACTATTTTTGGTAATGTGTCAACAGGTTTTCGCGCCCCAACGGTTGACCAACTGTATCGCGGCAGTCAATCACCAACCGGCAACGTCGCGAACAACCCGGATTTGCGCCCGGAGCAAGCCGTTACGATTGAGTTGGGTATGAAAAAGGCTTTTGCCATGATGGACCGCCCGGCACAGTTTGAGGCCACGCTCTTTCAGGTCGACCGCAAAGACTACATTTTGGATACGGCAGGCCAATACGGCAATGCCAACGCAGCCAACGTTGCAAGCTTCCAGAATATTGGCGGCATGCGATCCAAAGGGCTCGAGCTAGCGCTGAAGGCCGAAGCGTCTTCCACTGTGAATTGGGACTTGGCGTACACCTACCTGGACTCCACGTTCACCCAATACGACCAGTTCTTGCAGTCGCTGGGCAATCCGCGTGGCACGCTGGTGGGCGCTACAGCAGCCTGTACCGTTGGGAACCCAGCTTTCAGCTGGAACAGTTGCTACCAACTGGTGCCGTACAACCTAACGGGCAACAAAGTTCCGCGCGTGCCACAACACGCCGTGAATTTTCGTACCGGGTGGAAGTTCGCTGAAGGTTGGAAAGTCACCGGCGAGATGGACTACCGGGCTATGTCCTATGTGGACGAAGTCAATCAGGTTGTGTGGCCCCAGCGCACCGTTTTTAACCTGACGCTGGACTACGGCACCAAAGCGTCATGGTTGTGGGGTAGCACATTGTCGGCCTTTGTGCGGGTGGATAACGTGTTTGCCCAGCGCTACTACACCATAGCGCGCGGCACCAATGACTCCCAAAGCTACGCGACGGCCAACAAATATGACGGTGTGTACAACGCAGAAGACACTTCGCTGACCGTGGACCCAGGCCGAGTATGGCGTGCGGGCATGGTTATTCGTTTCTGATCGCCCGCCATGAATACCATCAAAACGATTGTTGAGTGGGGCATCATTGGCTTGTTACTCTTGCTTAGCGTGTGGGCAGTTGCCGTGGCACTGGAGCGCAGCCGCCTGTACCGCAATGTTGCTGTAACAAAATTCACCAGCCGGGTACGGCTGGAAAAAGAACTTACGCAACGGTTAGCGGTGATCAGCACCATTGCAGCGAACGCGCCATACATTGGTCTGTTGGGCACAGTGCTGGGCATCATGCTGACGTTCGAGTCACTCGGAAGCACTGGCGACATGGATGTAAAAACCATCATGACTGGGTTAGCGCTGGCACTCAAAGCCACCGCTTTTGGCATTGGTGTTGCGATTCCCTGCGTCGCATTGAACAACATGTTGCGGCGGCGCGTTCGCGAGCTACTGGCAGAGTACGACGAAGCTCGGGGTGGCTAGGATGGAAACCGAAGAAATGGATTCCATCAATGTGGTGCCACTCGTGGATGTCATGCTGGTGCTGCTGACCATCGTTCTGACCAGCGCCACGTTCGTGGTCAATGGTCGAATTCCGGTCGACTTGGCAAGCTCCAAGACGGCGCAGGCAACGCAGGTCACACCGATCGTTCTCACACTGACCGCTGAGCGACAACTGTTTCTGAACGACAAACCCGTGTCAGACCTCGCCGCAGCCCTAACGCCTCTGGCGCGCGACTCACTGGTTGTGGTGCGTGCTGATGGGCGTCTGGCACTCA
Organism: uncultured beta proteobacterium; assembly: GCA_903944555.1. Classification (GTDB taxonomy): domain Bacteria; phylum Pseudomonadota; class Gammaproteobacteria; order Burkholderiales; family Burkholderiaceae_C; genus Allorhodoferax. Next base: position 3,940 of record CAJASG010000158.1, on the reverse strand, counting down.
GCGCATTTGTCGAACTGGTCGATCAGGTCAAAGCACACGGGTTCAAACAGGTCAGCCTGGAAGTCAAGCGCACATGAGCCCGCCAAACGCACTCATTCGAAACCACTGGCGGGACTGGTTTGCCTCCAGCGGGTTTCACGCAGTACTCGGTCTCGCCTTGGTCTGGGGCATGAGCAATAGCTCGAACCCCAGCACACCGATTGCACTGGATGTGTCCGTCGCGTGGGCCCCACCTGACCCGTCACCCACACCCACACCCACACCGGCACCGGCACCGATCGCTGCTGCAAAGGTACGGCCGGTCGCGCACGCGCCGAAGATCGCGCAGACGGTCGCGCCAAGACCAATACCTTCGCCCGAGCCTATGGCACCCGATACGGTGATTGCCAGTGCACCGACCGTGTCCGCACCCGTCACCATTCCAATGGGTCCGCACACAGCCTCAGACCCCACAGCACAGGTCACACGACCCTCGCCGAGCGGCATCAACTCCGTACAAAAACCTGCGGATACATCCCGTTGGCAGGCGCAGTTCGAGTCGATGCTCATGAAGCACAAGCAGTACCCGATGGTTGCCCGGCGCATGCGTCAGGAGGGCGTCGTCACCGTGGAGGCGCATTTCTCCGCGCACGGCGAGCTCATCCGCTGCATGGTGATCATCAGCTCCGGGTTCAAGTCCCTTGACGAAGCGGCACTGGCACTCATTCGGCAAACCGCCGACTTGGTGCGGGCCAGCGACCAACCCGGTCGCAGTGCCGAATTACGCATACCGATTGCGTTTGAATTGAAAGAGTCTTGATATGAAACGCTGGATATTTTTACTATTTTTGTGCTGCACCAGTTCGTGGGCCATCTCCATGGACAAAGTGGCGATTCTGTCCACCAAATTCGTACTGGAGCGTAAGTTCAAGCTGATGGAGGCGGTGGCAAAAGAGCAGGGCATCGAGCTGGGCTGGACGCAGGTTGATGTCGAGGGAGAAGCAGGTGTTAAGCGTGTGCTGGACGGCGCACGCATCGTGTTGTTTGATGCGCCACGCAGCGACGACACGTCGCTAATCGAGCGCGTGGCGGGGAAGATGTTGCGCGAGAAAGCATTGCCCACAGCCAGCATCACCGTCATGAGTCCACCGGTGCGCCTGCGCGCCATCAACATGGACCAGTCGCAGGCACAACGGGTGTTTGACTACTATGTGGGTGGCACTCGAACCAACCACGAACGCTTATTTCAGTACCTGCGGGCGGTGATCAACAATGCAGACACCACAGCGATTGCCCCACCCATTGCATTGCCCAATGGGGGCATCTATCACCCTGCGTATGAAAAACTCGTGTTTGACAACCTAGCGCAGTATCTCGCGTGGTGGGAAGCCAAAACAGGGCGCAAATGGCAGGGACAGCCGGTGGTTGGCGTCGAAACTTCGTCTAGCTACATCTCGGACGGACAGTCACGCATGCTGGATGAAACGGTACATGCTCTGGAGAAGGCCGGCTCGGTTCCAGTGATGTTTTACCGGGGGTCGCGCGTGGCGCGTGCGCGCAGCGAAGCGACTGCGGTTGCTACGGTCGGCGCGCCGTCCGGTCGGCCCGTGGTTGTAGCGCAGGATGCCAATGGGTTCCCGAATCCCAAGGATGCGCCTCCAATTGCGGTGGATGAACCCCTCATCACCCTGCGCGGCAAGGTGATTTTGAATGTGTTGCTGGTCAATACTTTCTTGGGCACAAACCCAGACGCACGCAAGGCGTGGCATCAAGCCGTTGGCATTCCGGCTATCAATGTGCTGTCCTACCGCACCGGCACCAGGGCTGACTATTACAAAGATATGGTGGGCGTGAACAGTTTTAACCTACCGTTTTCCCTGACCAATGCGGAGTACATTGGTCTGCAAGATCCTGTGGTACTTACGACCAACGAAGGTGGGGAAATGGTTCCCATACCCGAACAGATGACAATGTTGGTTGGCAAAGCGCTGAACTTGGCGCGCCTGCAAACCATGCCTAATGCGGATAAGCAGGTGGCGCTGTTCTTCTGGAATCACCCCCCAGGAGAAAAAAATCAGGGAGCCTCCAACCTGAATGTGCCGCGCTCGATTGAGTATCTGATCGAGCGGCTTAAGGCCGAGGGCTACAGCTTTGACAGTGCGACAGAGAAAGAGATCATTGCAGGTGTCGCACAAATGCTGCGCCCGAATTACCGCGCTGGAACGCTGCCTGAGCTCATGAAGACATCGCACTGGGACTTTCTGCCATTGGCAGATTACAAGCGCTGGTATGCCACTTTGCCAGTCAGCATTCGGCAAAGTGTCGAGAAATTTTGGGGGGCACCAGAAAAGAGTTATTGGATCGCCAAGAAAGAAGGTGTCACCGGTTTTGTCATCCCACGCATGAAACTGGGCAAACTGCTGGTCATGCCGCAGCCCAGCCGTGGCGAGAGTGCTGCCAGTCACCACGACGAGAAAAAGCTGTTCCACGACACCAAGGTGCCGTTGAACCATTTCTACATGGCCACCTACTTCTGGGTGCGCGAACAGTACAAGGCCAACGCCATAGTCCACTTTGGCACCCATGGCAGCCAGGAATGGACGCCCGGCAAAGAGCGAGGTCTGTGGGCCTATGACGATCCGAACATTTTGGTGGGCAATACGCCCATCGTGTATCCCTACATTGTGGACAACATTTCCGAGGCCATTCACGTCAAGCGCCGTGGCCGCGGCGTGATCGTTAGCCACCAGACCCCTGCCTTTGCACCGGCGGGTTTGTCGGATGACTTCGTCAAGATCAATGACCTGATTCGGGAATACCAGTCGCTGGACAGCGGCTTGGTCAAAGAGAGCAACCAGAAGCTCATCATTGAACAGGCCGTCAAGATGAACATTCACAAAGACCTGAAGTTCAAGGTAGCAGACCTGGAGCGTGACTTCGACAAGTTCATGCGCGATATTGAGGACTATCTGGAAGACCTCGGTGCTGCCATGCAGCCGCTGGGCCTGCACACCATGGGCAAGGATGCCGAGCGCGGTCACCTGATCAGTAACGTTATGCAGATGCTGGGCCAGCCCTTGTACGAGCGCACAGGTGTGAAAAGCGCCAAAGCGGCGTTTAAGGGTGACTACAAGCAGCTCCAGCAAACCAAGCCCTACCGCTTTGTGGAGGACTACGTATTTGATGAAAAGTCGGTGAGCGAGCTAAGCGACCCGCAGCTGCGTGCATTGGCGTCCAAAGGACGCAAGTTTCTGGTGGACTTGCGCGCCGCATGGGAAATTGAAGGCATAAGTAGCGCACTAGCGGCGCGGTGGGTTGACCCTTCTTATGGTGGCGACCCCATCCGTAACCCGGATGCCTTGCATACCGGGCGCAATATGTATGGTTTTGACCCGTCCCGCGTGCCTACCCGCGCAGCTTTCGAGGCGGGAAAGGCGTCCGTAGAGCAGCTAATTGCTGAGTACAAACTGACTCACGGCAAGTTCCCTGAGAAGTTGGCGTTCACCATGTGGAGTACGGAAACCATGCGCCATCTGGGCATGCTGGAATCCCAAATTCTGTACGCCATGGGCGCCAAGCCCCAGTGGGATGAAGGGGGGCGTGTGGTGGGCATGGAGGTCATCCCGTTATCTGAATTGGGCCGCCCACGTATTGATGCAGTCATTTCTCTGACCGGCCTGTATCGCGACCAGTTCCCTAACGTGATGGAGCGATTTAACGAGGCGATTGGTCTTCTGGCCAATTTGCAGGAATCGGGCAGTCAGAACTTTATCAAGGCCAATACCGCACGAATCAAGACGGCTTTACTGGCCAAAGGCGTGAAGCCCGATGCTGCACAGGAGTACGCCTTGACCCGCATTTTTGGTAATGAGAGTGGCGACTACAGCACCAAGTTGACCGATGCATCGCTGGCCTCTGACAAGTGGGAGGATGGTGATGGAAAGTTAGAAAAACTCTATCT
>CAJASG010000157.1 GCA_903944555.1 uncultured beta proteobacterium | reverse complement strand
GAGCGCTCTTGCACCACCCGTGTGTCCAGGCGCAGTTGCCCGCGTACTTCAAAGAATCGCGAGCCCACGCCGAGCTGACCTTCCGGTGCCGGTGTGTCCGCTGCGCCGATGGCTTTCCTTGCATCGGCGACGGTTTGGTAGGGCGACTGTGCCCGCATGGCGACCAGGCGTTGGGCATTGGACAGGCTGAGGGTGGGGATGCAGGCATACAACACCAAGGTCGACGCGGTGTTCAGGTTGACTGTGGTGCGCTCTGGCAAGACCGCAACGTAGGGCCGCAGGGCGGTGATGCTGGTGTGGGATAGCCCCAGCCAGGCCAGTTGGTCCAGGGTGCGCGGCACCAGCGCGACCGAGCGCGCAGAGGACGTGCGGGCCAATGCGCCACTGCTGGCGGTGGGGGCAGGCTCCAATGCCAGTTGCAAATTTTGGGTGAGCGCGGTCAATTCGCTCTCAGGCAGGCGCAGTACCTCGAAAAGACGTGCAAAAGCCCGCAGCGACGGTGGGTGAGGGCGGCCGCTCTCGATCAGATTGGTGATGTTCAGCCGCGCTTGCAAGTCTGATATTTCCCCCGATAAAAATGCCTCCGGCAGGGCCTCTGCGTTATTGCTGGCGCCTCCATCTGTGGCCAGAAAGGTGGACAAACGCGCCTCTTGCAGCGGCACGGCCCACGGCTCGGCCAGGTGGTCGGTGCCCCCTGCGCGGCCATCCTCTCGCAGAATCAGGCGGGCCCAGTCCAGTGCGCCTTGCAGCACCCATGCCGACTGGACCCGGGCGCGCTCGGCGGTTTCCACCTCAATGCCGCGCCATTGCTGCCACAGGGCGGTCGCGCTGAGGGATGCCACCAGGGTGACCAATAGCATTGCCGTCAGGATGGCTGCGCCACGTTGGGGCTGGCGACTCACGGTGTGCCGCCCGCAAGGGTGGGGCGGGCCCAGTCGCGCGTAATACGGCCTGCCAAGGGGTGCGGTGCGGGCGCCACCATGACCAGCCGCACGCCATCGGGGACGGCAGTGAGGCTGGCGTCAGGAGCCGCCGCCGAACCGGCACTGGACAAGGGGTTACTCCAAGCACCGCCACGGAAGAAGTAAACCTGCCACTGCGTGAGGGGAACAATGGCCACTTCTTGCTGCCGTGCAAGGTCGCTGGGGCTTTGCGCCCACTGTGCGGCGTTGTCCCATGCGTTTTGCCAGTCGGCCCTGCTGCGCACCGGGGCCGACTGCCAGCGCAGCCATGGGTCGGCCCCCTCCCGTGCGCCACGGGACCAGGCCACCACCAACACGCCTTCACCGGGATCTGCGCTGTGGCGGCGGGTGACCCGCAGTGCGCGGCCATCCCAGTCGATGGCGGTGGTGTGGGGCAGTTCAATCAGCGCATCCAGATCAGCGCCCCATTGGGCCAATCCGGCCTCCAGTGTCAGCACCGCATCGGTGTGCGTGCGGGTGTGGCCCGCGGCCTGCACCATGCCGTCCAGTGCGCGCCAGCCCATGACCGTCATCAGGGCCATGATGCTGACGGCCACCAACAGTTCGATCAGGGTAAATCCTCGGGCGTGACGCCGCCGCGGGTTGCTTGCGGGGAGTCCCATCAATAGCGCCCCACCACGGTGCTGAGTTGCAACAGCGGCAGCTGATCCATCAACATGCGAACCTCCACGCGCCGGAAGTTCGGGTTGGGCGTGGGTTGTACCAGCAGCCGCAGTTGCAGCGTGCGCCCCGCTTGCTCGCAGGCGTTCGTCGTATCCCCGACGTTGGGGAGTTGGCGCGACAAGCGGATTTGGGTCAGCGCGTTTTCTGCGCACAGCTGGGCCAGTACGCGCAAGCCCTGTCGCTCGGCGTTGCGCGTCATGGCGGCAGTGGCTTGCAGGCCCGCGATCAGCGCCGTGGCGACGATGGCCAGTGCCACCAGCACTTCAATCAGCGTAAATCCCCGCGTGTGTTGCATGCGCGTGCTCAAGGAAGGACTGCCTGCACCGCAAAGGGCCGGACACCGTCGGTGGCAATGCGGAGGCTGTTTTGCGGTTGTTCGGTGAGCCACAAACGCACGCTTTGGGGTGGGATCAGCGGCTCCGGCCCCAGCAACAGCGGCTGTGCGGAACTGGCCGATACACCGGGTTCAAGCCAGGTTTGCGGCAGCGCGTCCCGGGTGTCCGGGGCAAGGCCTTCCAGAGCAAAGCCGGTAGTGGTGGCACGCCAGCGCACCGGTACACCGCTGGCACGCGACTGTGCGCGGGCGGACTCCAACATTGCGACCAAGCGTTGCGCCTCGGTTTCCAGTCGGGCTTGGGCGGAGTC
>CAJASG010000156.1 GCA_903944555.1 uncultured beta proteobacterium | reverse complement strand
GATGGGGGTATTACCCGGCTGACGCAGGCCTGCGAACGCGCCTTGGCACCCGTGTTGAGTAACCCCCAATTGCCGGCGGAAGCAGGCGTTGCCTTGTGCAATGTGTTGGATATGGTGCGTCGTGCGGTGGATGCGTTGGAGCAAATTGCGAAGCCCTTCGCCCATGAGACCCAAATGGTGGCCGAGCAGGTCGAGCGCATGTACATGGGCTTTCAGTACCAGGACCGCATCAGCCAAATGATGGCGCTGATAGAAGGCGACATTGCCCGCTTACACGAAGTATTCGCAGGGGGCGGGGCCAACGCGCCGGACTTGTCAGAATGGTTAATCCGCTTGGAGTCGCAGTACGCGATGTCAGAACAACACAAAGACCACCAGGCCACAGTTGCGGGTGATTCAGCGGACAATGACAGTAACGAAACTACTTTTTTTTAAGAGGTTGAAATGGCAAAGACGATTTTGATTATTGATGACTCCGCGAGCTTGCGCCAGGTCGTCAAAATGGCATTGACTGGTGCTGGGTACAGCGTCATCGAAGCGGGTGACGGGCAGGCTGCCTTGGCTTTGCTGGACGGTCGCCAGGTCAATATGGCGGTGTGCGATATCAACATGCCCATCATGAACGGAATCGAATTCGTCAAGGCCGCCAAGCAGTTGCCTGCGTACAAGTTCATGCCCATTTTGATGCTCACCACCGAGAGCCAGGATTCAAAGAAGGAAGAAGGCAAGGCGGCTGGTGCCAAAGCCTGGATGGTCAAGCCCTTCTCGCCGACCCAGTTGGTGGCGGCAGTTTCCAAGCTTTGCGTGTAACAGACGCGCGCTTTTATTGCGCGAGTGAGTGGCCGGTTTTTTCGTTGAAGCAGCCTGGAGAATTTCATGAGTGATAGGTATGAATTGCCGTCTGAGTTGAACATCTATAGCGCGTTAGAGTCGCGCGATGCGCTGTTGGCATGGGCGTCCGAGCAGATGACCAAGGCCAAAGGCTACCTGGAGATCTCGGCGCGCGATGTGTCCGAGGTCGACGGAGCGGGCTTGCAGTTGCTGGCCGCACTTAGCAATATGGAGCAGACCTGGCATCTGGTGGAAACCAGTGAGCCATTTGCCGACGCCTGCCGCACCATGGGCTTTGGCCATTGGCTGGACCCGCGTTACCTGAATGCGAGCGGCGGGGAATCCAAGTCATGAGCTATAGCAACGACGCCGACCAAGACTTCATCCGCCAAGCCATGCCCGCCTTCATCAGCGAGGCTGCAGAGCAAATCGAGGCCATTGAGACATTGCTGCTGGAGCTGGAAGAACAGCCCGACGACCGCGAGTTGCTTGACTCATTGTTTCGCTGCGCCCACACCGTCAAAGGCTCGGCCGGCATCTTTGGCTTGAATCGGGTCGTGGAGTTCACCCACCACGTTGAAACCCTGCTCGACAAAATGCGTGAGGGCGACATTGCGCTCACCCCGGTCATCAGTACTTTGCTGCTCCAGTGCAACGACCAGATCAAGTTTTTGGTGGATACGGCGGCCGATGAAAGTGCGGATACCCCAGAGCAAAAGGCCGACCGCGCCGATTTGGTCATGCAACTCAACGCGCTGACCGACCACGCAGCACCCGAGCCTGTAGCCCCGGCGCAGGACGCATCCCCAGCACCGGCCACCGGTGTGCAGACCTGGACCATCTCCGCCCGCTTTGGCGCCGATACCTTTCGCAACGGCATGGACCCCCTGTCCATTGCCCGCTACCTAAGCACCATGGGCCGGGTGGTCTCGGTGCGCTGCGGCAGCGAGACCGTGCCGCCCCTGCTCAACCTGAACCCCGAGAGCTGCTACCTGAGCTTTTACATGGAGCTGGAGACCGCATCCACCCGTGACGACATCGAAGGCGCCTTCAGCTTTGTGCTGGACGACTGCGAACTCGACGTAGTAGCGCCCGAAACGGCCGGGCAAAAACTGGCCCGCGCCATTGACGAGATGCCCGAGACCCCGCGCCTGGGCGACATGCTGGTCTCTGTGGGCGCGGTGTCCCAAGACAAACTCGACCAAGTCCTGTCCACCCAGCAACAAACCCGTGGCATGCCGACGGTTGGCAAACCCAAAATCGGTGACCTGCTCGAAGCCCAAGCCGGCGTCGCCCCGGAAGTCGTCGCCGCAGCACTGGGCAAACAACAAAAAATCCGAGACAACGCCCCTTCCGAGGAGCGCTACATCCGCGTCCAGGCCGACCGACTCGACGCCGTCATCAACTTGCTGGGCGAGCTGGTCATTGCCGGTGCGGGTGCCACCCTGCTGGCGCGCGAAAGCCACGATGTGGCGCTGACCGAGGCCAATCTGTACATGAACGGCCTGATCGAAGAAATCCGCAACGGCACCCTGGGCCTGCGCATGGTGCCCGTGGGCGAGACCTTCAGCCGCTTTCGCCGCGTGGTGCGTGACACCGCCTCCAGCTTGGGCAAAGAAGTCAACTTTGAAATTGTGGGTGGCGACGCCGAACTCGACAAATCCATGGTCGAAAAAATTGCCGACCCGCTCATGCACCTGGTGCGCAACTCCCTGGACCATGGCCTGGAAACCCCGCAAGAGCGCCTGGCATCGGGCAAATCTGCTGCTGGCAAACTCACCTTAAGCGCCCAGCATGAAACCGGCGCCATATTGATCCGCATTGAAGACGACGGACGCGGCATCAACCGCGAACGCGTACTGCAACGCGCCTGGAACCGCGGTCTGGTCGAGCAAGGCGTCGTACCCAGCGACAACGACATCAACATGCTCATCTTTGAGCCCGGCTTCTCCACCGCCGAACAAGTCACCAACCTATCGGGACGCGGTGTCGGCATGGACGTAGTGCGACGCAACATCGAAGCCCTGCGCGGCACCCTGCGCCTGACCAGCAACCCGGGTCAGGGCCTGCAAGTCGACATCCGATTGCCCCTCACCTTGGCCATCATCGACGGCTTTTTGGTGGGCGTGGGCAAATCCAAGTTTGTACTGCCACTCGAATCCGTGGTGGAAGTCATCGAATCGGGCGGCCAACACGTCAAGGTTGACGCCAGTGGGCGCCACTGCCTGGAGCTGCGCGGCGCGGTGCTGCCGGTGGTGCGCCTGCGCACCCTGTACACAGTGGAGTCCAGCCACACCGAGCGCGTCAGCGTGGTGGTGGTCAACTCCCAGCGCGGGCAGTACGGCATTGAAGTCGAAGTGCTACTGGGGCAACAGCAAACGGTCATCAAACCGTTGGGTCGCTTGTTCAAGACTTTGCGCGGGATCTCGGGCTCCAGCATTCTGGGTAGTGGCGAAGTGGCGCTGATCCTGGATGTCACTTCGCTGGGTGAGTTGGTGACGGGGGATGTGACAGTCGGCGGCACGGTGGTGGAAATCAACTAGTTCAACACGGGAAAATCATGAATCTGAATAATTTGAAAATCGGGACACGGCTAACCGCGCTTTTGGTCGTGCTGTTGGCACTGCTGCTGGCCATCGGAATGCTGGGCATCCGCGCCATTGCCAGCGCAGACACGGCTTTGCAAACCATTCAGGCGGACCGCATTGTGCCCTTGGCCCAGGTATCCAGCATCGAGAAACTAATGCTGGAAAACCAACTCTTGTCGGCCCGTGCCGTGCTCAATTCGTCGCCCGAAAATGTCAGTATGGCATTGCAATCGGTGACCGCAAACATTGAGACCATCAACAAGTTATGGAGCGATTACAGCGCCACCAAGCTCACCGTTGAAGAAGAAAAGCTGGTGAAGAT
>CAJASG010000155.1 GCA_903944555.1 uncultured beta proteobacterium | reverse complement strand
CCACAATGCCTACGTGGTCAACCTCAACAACCTGCAAAAGGGCACTGAGTTTGAAAGCATGTCGCTGGAAGAAATCATCAAGAAGTCCAGCGGTGGCGTCTACAACAATTCCGCCCAAATCTGGAACCACACCTTTTTCTGGAACTGCATGAAGCCCAACGGCGGTGGCGAGCCTACTGGCGCACTGGCTGCTGCAATTAACGCGAAATGGGGCACCTACGCCGCATTCAAAGAAGCATTCGTCAAATCCGCCGTTGGCAACTTCGGTTCGGGCTGGACCTGGTTGGTCAAAAAGGCCGATGGCACTGTGGACATCGTCAACATGGGCGCTGCCGGCACCCCCCTCACCACGGCCGACAAAGCCTTGCTGACCGTGGACGTGTGGGAACACGCTTACTACATCGACTACCGCAACATGCGCCCTAAGTTCGTTGAAGCGTTCCTCGAAAAGTTGGTGAACTGGAGCTTTGCTGAAGCCAACTTCGCCTGAAGTTCGCTGGCATAGAAAAAGCCACCTTTTGAGGTGGCTTTTTATTGGCGATTTATGCCTCTAGGCCGCGTGGAATGTGCGCAGGCAGCTATTAAAAATGTAGCGTTACTTGCCGTCAAACGGCGTGCCGCCCAGCTTGGTTCCATCCTTGATCCCTTTTTTGGCGAACCAGCCCAGGTTCATTTCCAGTACATAGCGCACCGGTTGCTTGGAGCAATGAGACTCGGTGGTTTGCGGCTTCATGTCGGCCAGGTTGACGATGGTGCCATCATCGGCCACAAAGGCGGCCGTCAGAGGCAGTAGGGTGTTTTTCATCCAAAAACACTGCACCGCAGGTTGTTCAAACACAAACAACATGCCTTCGTGCGCGGGCATTTCCTTGCGATACATCAGCCCCACGGCGCGCTGCTGTGGGGTGGCTGCAACCTGGGTGTCGATCAAATGCATGCCTGCCGAAAGCTTGACGCGTGGCAATTCCAGCTGCGGTGTGGCTTGGGCGAGCGCTGCACCAGCCGCGAATGTGACTAAAAAAAGGAGGCCGGTTGCAAAGTGTTTCATGGCGCAATTTTGACGCAAGTGAGGTGGGCGTGCTGAAATTAAAAAGCCCGCATAAGCGGGCATTTTTAAAGTCGCCAGGAATTACTTCTTGGGTTCTTCTTTGGTCGCGACAGGCTTGTCGGCCATTTTGGATTTTTTGGCTGCGGACTTGGCTTCCCGTTTTGCCTTGCGTGCAGCGGCTTTTTCTTCCTTGGCTTGCTTGGCTGCAGCGGCTTTCTCTGCTTTGGCGTCTACCTTGACTTCAGCCTTGGCTGGTGCGGCAGCAGCAACGGGTGCAGCAGCGGCAGGCGCAACCATGGGTGCGGCAGCTTTCGCTGGAGCGGCAGCAGCAGGAGCAGCTGCTTGGGCAAATGCACCAGCGGTAAAGAGACCAGCAACCAAAACGGCGAGAAGTTTGTTCATGTGAAATTCCTTGAAAAAGAAGTCGTTGTAGAAACCGATGCTCCCGGTATAGAGAGACCTATACGCAACGCGGCCTCAATACCATGGGTTGACAGCAATTCGTAACTTTTTGGGACTAGAATTCTTAGCACTTTCAGAAGAGCCGCAACTGCCTCTTCTCGGGTAGATTCGATTCCCAAAATTTACGGAGATCTATTTCACATGTACCAGCACATCAAAGTCCCAACTGAAGGCCAAAAAATAACCGTCAACGCGGATATGTCCTTGAACGTGCCCGACCAGCCGATCATTCCTTTCATTGAAGGCGACGGCACAGGTCTGGATATCACTCCCGTGATGATCAAGGTAGTGGACGCAGCCGTGGCCAAAGCCTACGCTGGCAAGAAGAAGATCCACTGGATGGAAGTCTACGCCGGGGAGAAATCCACCAACGTCTACGGCCCCGACGTCTGGTTGCCAGCAGAAACCCTGGCGGCACTGCGCGAATACGTGGTCTCCATCAAAGGCCCGCTGACTACGCCCGTCGGCGGCGGCATCCGTTCCCTGAACGTGGCCATGCGCCAAGAGTTGGACTTGTACGTTTGCCTGCGCCCCATTCAGTACT
>CAJASG010000154.1 GCA_903944555.1 uncultured beta proteobacterium | reverse complement strand
GTAGTAATTGTTCATCGCATTGAAGTCTTCCAGAAACAACTTGCGCGTGAAAAACATGCTGCCATAACTACCACCCACCACCACACCAATCAGTAGTAAAACGGCCATCGACACCAAGAAATTGCTGGGCGCAGCTTTACCTGCGGAGGCTGTGCTGAGTCCGAAGATTTTGTAGATCGGGCAAAAGCCGACGCCAGCAGTCACCAGCATCACGCCCCCCGCCACAGTGCTGGCAATTTGCCACGCTCCCGCGAGCCAACAGTAGGCCAACTCCAACAACAGTGCGGCCAATACGAGCCGGGCGACGCGATCAATCGCATTTACATTTTTCATAAATTCCTCGCCAGATATATACCCCATATAGTATATATTTCAACAGAAAAATCATTGCTCCATCTCATCCCGTCGCGCAATCCCGGCAGTCATACAAGCAGTGCTTCCGACTGTTGGCATCAATACGTCAGCACCACCCCAACAAACAGCGCAAACCCCACCCAGTGATTCACGCGAAAAGCCTTGAAACACCCGTCACGGGTACGGGTGCGGATCAGCGTGCCGTGCCAGGCGACCTGGGCTACTGCTGCTGCCACGCCCAGCCACCACCCCACCGAATGCAACGGCGCCATCACCCAGGACCAGATGGCCAGATACACCCCGTAGAACGCTAACACCGCAGGCACATCCCAGCGGCCCAGCGTGATGGCGGAGGTTTTCATGCCGATGCGCAGGTCGTCATCGCGGTCCACCATGGCGTATTCGGTGTCGTAGGCCAGCACCCAAAACAGATTGCCCACCAACAGCACCCAGGCCTGCACCGGCACCGTGGCCTGCACAGCGGCGAAGGCCATCGGGATGCCGAAGCTGAAGGCCACGCCCAGCACCGCCTGCGGCATGGAGACAAAACGCTTGGCGTAGGGGTACATCAGCGTCACCGCCAGCGCGGCAAACGACCATGCCACCGTCACCGAATTGGTGGTGAGCACCAGCGCAAACGCCAGCAAGGCCAGCACCGCGCCCAAGGTCAGTGCCTCGCGCGGCGACACGGCGCCGCGGGTGACCGGCCGCTGCGCCGTGCGTTTCACATGGCGGTCAAATTCACGGTCGGCCACGTCGTTGATACAGCAGCCCGCACTGCGCATGAGAATGGTGCCCAGCGTGAACACCACCAGCAAATGCCAACCCGGAAAGCCCCCCGCCGCGATCCAAAGGGCGCCTAGCGAGGGCCACAGCAGCAGCAGCCATCCGGCCGGGCGGTTCCAGCGAATCAGGTCCAGATACAGGGGGATACGTTGGGCGACAATATTCATAGTCAAATCGGGCTCTAGCCCGCGTGGATACTGCGCAAGAAGCTACTATTTATATAGCAACAGAAGTACAAACTACAGACCCAACTGGCGCAGATCCAGCCGCCCCTCGCGCATCGGTGGGCACCACAGGTAGGCGCCGGATAGCGGCCGCGAGAAGCCAAACAGGGCGTCCACCACCCCGTCGTCTTGCCCGGCCATGCGGCGCATCTGCACCTCAAACGCATCCAGCGTGCAGCCAAACGCCACAAAGAACAGGCCGCACTGCTGGGACACCGCCCAGGGCATGGAGCGGCGCAGCACAAACGCCTCGGGGCTGAAGCTCTCTTGTGCAGTGCGCTTCACATGGGCACACGCGGGCGCATCCTCCAACTCCTCGTTGTCACTGCGGCGCCGGCCAATGGCGTGGTCCTGGGCCTGTGGTTCCATGGCTTCAAAGGCATCCATGTTGTGTACCCATTGCTGCAAGGCGACAAAGCTCGAACCGCTTAAGCCCGGCAAGCCTTCAGCAACCAGCGCGGCGGATAGCGCCGCCTCGCCTTGCGGGTTTTCGGTGCCGTCCTCAAAACCGGTCAGGTCCCTTCCATGCTCAGCACGCGGGTCACCGTGGCGAAACGCGTCCAGCACCCGGTCCAGGTGCAAGGCGGGCGACACGGCATGCTCCAGCACGCGCGATTGCAGCAGCAGATCGCCACGGTCGGCACCGCGCAACCAGCACCACAGGGCCACCGGGGTGCTGGGCACCTGCACGCCGTGGCCGGAGAAATCGGGCATCTCCCGCAGCCCGGGCACACGGGCACCCAACGCTTGCACCAGTGGTGCACCGATTGCGACCACCACCTCCTGCCCGTTCGCCAGCACAGCCAGGCAGCGCAAACTCTCCGCCAAGGCCGCGTGCGTGGCGTGCGCACGCACAGAGAAAAACAGGTAACGCCCGTGGGCGGGTACCGGCTCCAGAATGCCGCTGTGTGCGTGATGCTCCATAAATTACCTCGGCTCAGAATAGGCGGTTGACGCCCGGCAACTCGCAGGCGTAGATCGCGTTGCGCAACGCCGCAATAGCCTCATAGCGGGTGAAACTGCGGCGCCACACCAGCACCACACGGCGGGTGGGTGGGGGCACTCCATTGCCGTCTTGCACCGGCAGGTACTTGATGTAGGCGTCGTCCACCCGGCGATTGGGTGCGTCGGGTGCCACCAGCGCATCGGGCGGCACGCTCAGGCGGGGCACCAGGGTGATGCCCATGCCCGCGGCCACCATGTGTTTGATGGTCTCCAGGGATGAGCCCTCAAAACTTTTGCGAATGCCCTCGGCGTCGCTGGAGAAGCGCGCAAACTCCGGACACACCTCCAACACATGGTCGCGAAAACAGTGGCCACTGCCCAGCAGCAGCATGGTCTCGCGCTTGAGCTCTTCGGTGGTCACGCTACTCTGTGTAGCCAGCGGGTGCTTGACGGGCACCGCAGCAAAAAAGGGTTCGTCGTACAGCGGCGCAATCGCCAGCCCCGCGTCCGGAAACGGCTCGGCCAGAATGGCGCAGTCAATCTCCCCGGTGCGCAGCATCTCCATCAGTTTGACGGTGAAGTTCTCCTGCAGGATCAAGGGCATTTGGGGCGTGCGGTCAATCACTTGCCGCACCAAAGCTGGCAGCAGATAAGGGGCAATCGTGTAAATGACGCCCAGCTTCAAGGGGCCGGCCAAAGGGTCTTTGCCGCGCTTGGCAATGTCCTTGATGTTGGCCGCCTGCTCCAGCACGCTTTGCGCCTGGCGCACGATTTCCTCGCCCAGCGGGGTGACCGTGACTTCGTTGGCGCTGCGCTCAAAGAGCTTGACCTCCAGCTCCTGCTCCAGCTTCTTGACGGCCACCGACAGCGTGGGTTGCGACACATAACACGCATCCGCCGCTTTGCCAAAGTGCTTTTCACGGGCCACGGCGACGATGTATTTCAATTCAGTGAGAGTCATGCCGCTATTGTCCTACCAGAGCACCTCTCATGGCTACGCCCGCGCCAAAGGTGGCAATTGTTCACACAAAACCGTTTTATGTCGGCTGCTGTAACGAGCCCATCCCCTTCCAGGCCGTTCTTGAGTTCCAATTGCCACACTAGGGAATACCAGTAGAAAAATTATGAGCACGATCGATATTACGGTTGCAGAACCGAAGAGCAGCCCCACCAAAGTGTCCACCCTCCCCTTGCGGACGGGCAACGTGGCGCCAATCACCACGGGCTTCTATGTGGGCTCCACCTTCATTGCCGACAGCATGCCGCCAGCCAGCCGCAACGCCTCACACCCGGCAGAGCCAGGAAAATCAGCGCACTAAACGCTATTGATTTAGTAGCTGCCTGCGCACGTTCCACGGGCGTTACAGCCACTTTTGGCACATAAAATTGGCCGTTTATTCGGCTAAGCCTTCAAGTACTCGGCCTTGCTACCCAGCCAGCGCTGCACATGTTTGACTGCCAGCGCGGGGTGCCGATCCAGCATTTTTGGCGCTTCGGCCCGCGCCCAGTCCAGCAGCGCCGTGTCTTCCGCCAGGTTGGCAAAACGCAGCATCGCCTCGCCTGACTGGCGCGCCCCCAAAAACTCCCCCGGGCCCCGAATTTCCAGATCCCGCCGGGCGATCTCAAAACCGTCATTGGTTTCCACCATGGCCTTGAGCCGCTCCCGGGCGGTTTCGCTCAGGCGCGGAGCGTCGCCGGTGGAGTACAGCAGCACACAGGCCGAGGCGGCAGCACCGCGCCCGACGCGCCCGCGCAACTGGTGCAACTGGCTCAGGCCAAAGCGTTCGGCATGGTCGATGACCATTAGCGAGGCGTTGGGCACGTCCACCCCGACCTCAATCACGGTGGTGCTGACCAGGACCGCGGTCTTGCCTTGGATGAATGCTGCCATAACGGCCTTCTTTTCGTCGGGCGGCATGCGTGAATGCAGCAGGCCGACCTTGCTGGGCGCACCGGGCACAGCGGGTGCGCCGCCATCCAACTCGGCGCTCAGCTCGGCATGGGTGGCTGTGGCATTGCTCAGGTCCAGCACTTCGCTTTCCTCAATCAGCGGGCACACCCAGTACACCTGTCGGCCTTGATCAATTTGGGCGTGAATGCGTTCAATCACCTCGTGGCGGCGCGCCTCATTCACCACCTTGGTGATGATGGGCGTGCGCCCGGGGGGCAGCTCGTCCAGCGTGGAGACATCCAGATCGGCGTAGTAGCTCATGGCCAACGTGCGCGGAATCGGCGTGGCGGTCATCATCAGCAAATGCGGCTCCATGGCCTCATGGCGCAGCTTGTTGCGCAAGGCCAGGCGCTGCGCCACACCAAAGCGGTGCTGCTCGTCAATCACGGCCAAGGCCAGATTTTTGAAATGCACTTTTTCCTGAATGATGGCGTGGGTGCCCACCACCAGTTGGGCTTCGCCGCTCTCAATCAGGGCCAGCATGGTGCGGCGGTCTTTCGCTTTTTGGGTGCCGGTGAGCCATGCCGTGGTGATGCCCAGCGGCTCCAGCCAGCCCAGCAGCTTGCGAAAGTGCTGTTCCGCCAGAATTTCGGTCGGAGCCATCAGCGCGCACTGCCAGCCGGCATCCATGCAAATCGCCGCCGCCAGCGCCGCCACCACGGTCTTGCCGGCGCCCACATCGCCCTGCAGCAGCCGGTGCATCGGCACCGGGCGGGCCATGTCATGGGCAATCTCGGCGCTCACCTTGCGCTGCGCGTTGGTCAGGGCAAAGGGCAAGGCGGCCAGCAAGCGGTCGTGCAAGGTGCCCCCGTGCACCTCGGCCAATACCGGCGCACGCAACGCAGCGCGTGCCCGTCGCGACTGCAATTGCGACAGTTGCTGCGCCAGCAGCTCTTCGGCTTTGAGCCGCTGCCACGCCGGGTGGGTGTGGTCTTGCAGGGTTTCCAGCGACACATCCGGTGTGGGGTGGTGCAAAAACAGGAGCGCCGCACGCAGGGTCCATAAGACGTGCGACCCAATGCGCTTGTCCAACGCATCCAGATCACCGGGCTCGAAGGTATCAGACAGATCCGCGCGGGCCAAACCGGCCAGCACCGCTTTGCGCAGCACCGGCTGCGACAACCCCGCCACTGTGGGGTAAATGGGCGTCAAGGCCTTGGGCAAATCCCCGGTGGCACCGCGAAAGGCCGGGTGCAGCATGGTCCACCCCATAAAGCCGCCCTTGAGTTCGCCCCGCGCCCGAATGCGGTTGCCCACCTCCAGCGCCTTTTGCTGGGAGGGATAGAAGTTGAAGAAGCGCAGCACGCAGGTATCGGTGCCGTCGTTCACGGTGACCACCAGTTGCTTGCGCGGTCGGTAGCTCACATCGCATTGGGTTACGGTGGCTTCTATTTGGATCGTGTCGCCCTCGCGCGCACTGTCCAGCTTGGTAATGCGGGTTT
Source organism: uncultured beta proteobacterium (assembly GCA_903944555.1). Taxonomy (GTDB): domain Bacteria; phylum Pseudomonadota; class Gammaproteobacteria; order Burkholderiales; family Burkholderiaceae_C; genus Allorhodoferax. The sequence continues at coordinate 229 of CAJASG010000154.1, read as the reverse complement.
CGTCCTCGTAGCGCAGGGGCAGGTGCAGCGCCAGATCGATGTCGCGCGTCAGGCCGAGCTTTTCCAGCGCCTTGTCGGTGGCGGACTTGGGGGCTGGCTTGGCAGCCGTATCGGCATGAAGAGGCGCTGGGTTGTGCGGCATGGGACAATTCTGCCTTGTCTTTCTACCTTGGTACGGGTTTGTTCAACCCTCAAGCACTATGCCTACTACTTCTCCCGACGCCACGCG
>CAJASG010000153.1 GCA_903944555.1 uncultured beta proteobacterium | reverse complement strand
GTCAATCCAGTCACCCAACGCCAAACTCATCACCGCCTTGCGATCCACACCACGCCCGGGGCGGGTGTCCAAATCCTCAATGCTGGCTTGGCTGTATTTGAGCTTGGCATCCTTGAGTAATCGGGTCTGGCGTTTGTCATTGCGCCAGTGGATTTCACGGTCCACCAGCAGCGCCAAGCGCTCTTCAAAGCTGATGCCAGTCATTCCAGCTTGGGTGAGTTGCTCCTGCAAGCCGCTGGCCATGCCGGTCAGGCGCAGACCGCGCAGTTGTTCAATCGTCGTATTCATCATCATGGGGGTTCCCGTTGTCGCTGTGGTCGTGGTGTTTTTGGTTGCTGTTGTTATGGTCATCATTGGTAATACTCAGGCCCGCGCACGTGCGCATGCGCCGGACTGATCCATTGCGACTGGGCGGGCTGCACCTGGTCGCGCCCATTGACCAAGATGTCGCGCACATGAGCGCTATTTGTGGTGCCCAACTCCAGTGCCACCACACAGGCGGCCTCCAGGCGGGGCCGGGTAAAGCGCTTGGCCAGTGCCAGTAAACCCAGACAGGCGCGGTAAGCGTGTTCAGGGTGTTTGCGTGTTTCCAGCAGTCGCTTGACCAAGGATCCGGTGGCCACCCCAATGCTGTTGCCCCAGTGAATCAGCCGCTCTGGCGTCCATTCCATATGGGCACGGTGGGCCGCCGACAGATGTTCTGGGATGGTGGTGAATCCCCCTTTGTGCGCACAGCGCAAGTGAGATGCCACACGCTGGCCCCGGTGCAGTAACTCCACCGTGCGTGCCGTGACGCGGGCTTCCAGCACTTGGCCCACCAGTGACTGGGGCACGCTGTAGCGGTGTCCCTCAAACTCGATGTGCTGGTCAATGTGCACCCGCACGGTTTTGTAAACGGCCAGCTCCCAGGTCTGCGCCGGTAAGGGTTGCAGGGCTGGGGCATCGAGTTGGACAAACGCACTGGCACGACTGCCCGGCAGCTTCTGAAACGCTTTGGCATTGAGTTGCTCCAACAAGGGGGCAATGGCTTCGTTGACATCGTCCACTGTTGCAAACTTCTGGTGGCGCAGGCGCATCAGTATCCAGCGCTCTACCACCTGCACGGCGGACTCGACCTTGCCTTTATCCTGCGGGTGGTAGGGGCGTGCTGGCAGGAACGAGGTGCCGTAGCGCCGGGCAAAGTCGTGCACTGTCTCGTTGGCACGAGGTTCGTACCGGTCTGCATTGGCAATCAATGCCTTGGGGTTGTCGGGCACGATGAGTTGGGGTTATCAGCAGGACCGAATAATGTGAAGGGACGTCCACAAGGCCTCTATGGAGCGAGGTCGAACGGATTTTTGCTGCGCATTACATTCCCGGTGTCATTCTTGGCTGGTGTTCAACCCACCAAGGAGACGGACCATGTCCGAGCAGTCACAGGAATCGACAACCCTACTTGAGCAGTTCACAGGGCATCTGTCCACGAAGAGATACAGCTCCGGGATCATCAAACGATACAGCGCTGTCGCCGGTCACTTTCTGCTCTTTCTTGAGCAAGAGCACATCAAGGTCACTACGGCACAACCGCAAGACATAGCGATGTATCTGAAGCGCGAATTGAAGCTATTCCATCAGCATCACGCTCGAGCCCCGTTTTTCCAGCGGGGGTGGCAACTCTCCCATACGACCGGGATCCACGAATTCATGCGCATGCTCAATGGGCAATGGCCGCCGATTTCCTGCGCCACCACGCCAGTCGAGTGTTTTATCCAACAGCTTTGCCAGCAGTTCAAGCAGTGGCTTGCTAATGAGCGCGCGTTGGCGATTACGACTATTAGCGACATGGCCGATGAACCGCCGAATTCCGGCCGATTCGTATGTTGAAAGTTTTCGCGGCGTTGGGCTTAGAACCCCACCATGGGAGATGCCAGCGCTTTCAAGTCCGGGCGGGAGTTCTGCGCTTGGCTAGGTCTAGTTCCCAGGCAAACCGGTACCGGCGGCAAGGTGCGATTGGGGGGCATCTCCAAGCGCGGCGACACCTACTTACGCACCATGCTGATTCACGGCGCTCGAAGTGTGCTGAATCATGCCAAAGAGCCTGGAGCGTGGCTCGAAGGAATGAAGGGCCGCAGACCTACCAACGTGGTGGTCGTGGCGCAGGCTGCCAAGATGGCCAGAACAATTTGGGCAGTAACGGCCAAACAGCAAGATTACCAACGAGGCTTTCAAAGCGTTAAGCCACAAATGACATGAACACGACAGCTAGGATTTATCAACCAAAACGAAAGGATATGGTCCAGTCTTTGTAGGGTAGTGAGGCAGCAGCGAGTGAAGTGAAACGGGTCAGACCGAGGCAAGCTAAACCTGAGTTTTACCGGGGGCATAAAAGCCCGTCGAAAAGAAGAGAATCTTGTCAGCGGATATGCATCGGGGCCAGCTGAGGTGGTGATTGAGCAATCAGTTACCTCAAAAGCACACAAGGCCGAATATAAGGTTGCAGCCGACTTTTTTTGCGATACAACGCAAATTGCTCTTGCTACCCGGGAGGCATCCATATAAGGTAAAACGAGCGGATTTCCCCAATGAAAGAGTGACACGATATTTGCTGAAATCGCTTGATCCAGCGATGTAATGTCAGCCACCCCAGGAAAAATCAACAGTAACCCTCTCGGATGTAGCCTGCGGAATGACCGTTCGGCCATGCTTGGTGAGCTTGACCAAACCATATTGGGCCATGGTGTGCAGCGACCGCGACACGTTGGGCGCATGTTTCCCGACCGCCTTGGCTAAGGCGTCCATGGAGTCTGGATGACTCTCACGAATGACCTTGAGCAAGGCCATGTTCTCATCGGACAGCACCCGTGCCATGGCGGTCACAGTGGGAAACCAAACGTTGGGCTCATCTTTGCCGCGTTGGCGTGTTCCCGCCGCAATCGCCAGTGTGCGGGCGCGCTGCACAGGCACTGGCGCTATACCGAACTTCAATACCTTGTTCATGGACTGATCTCCTTCAAAACGCGATCTACTTCAGCATAAAAATCACTGACCAACTGGTACGCGGTGTCAAACTCGTACAACACCCCCTCGTCCAGAGCGTGTCGATGGCGGTGGTCGTACGGAAACCGTTTGCCAACATGCTTAAAACGCGAACCTACCGGCTTCACGCCATGGGCATTATCAAAACCAATGAGCCGGGTGTTATCCGGCGCATGCAGTGTCAGGCTGTACCTGATGCCGTGCGGTCGTTCCGCCGTTACGGGCACACTCGCAACTTCCATCTTGACCCAGTAGCCCGCATCATTTTGGACTTCAATATTGCCATCCAAGCCAAGCAAATATTCCAAACCAGTGGCCGGTGAACTTTGTGAATCCATGCCAAAGCATATCATGAAGCGATAAGTGTTTCAATGATCAATGTGAGTGGAATATCCCTTTTCCGACCTCACTCACGGCTTTGACGCTTCAGGAATTTGGCGTTCCAAAGGCATCCCTCATTTGTCGTGCGCGCTTGGCTTGATCAGTGTGAAGGTAGACCGAAGTGGTGGAAACCGATGCGTGGCGCAGGTTGTCTCGCACTGTGGTCAGCTCCGCCCCCCGCGCCAAAGCATGTGTGGCGTGCGTATGTCGCCTATCTCTCTAGCGACATAGGCGCCACACGGCTGGCAGCCATTTGAGCGACAAGGTAGATCTCAAAATGGTCCGTGACAACTTGGGCCATGCCAATATCAGCACGACCAGCATCTATCTGCATTCCTAGGACGATGCGCGCCACGATGCCACGATGCCACGGCGTCGGCGCATCGCTTGGGATGGCACAGCCTCTGAGCCAATTGGACTGGGCTGTGATTCGGGGGTGAAAGCAATTTGCCACCGCTCGTTGTAAAGCAAGCAATTGGCAAGGCAAAAGCAACTCCGTGGCCGAAAAATGCCAATTCAGGCAAGCAAAAAGTTGCCTCGTAACTTTTTTGTACCTACCGCCTCTGGCGGCAGCAAAGCTCTTCACATGAATTGTTTCGCAGCAGACAAAGTGAAATAGCTAAAAAGCTCAGCCAGCCTACCCTTTTGATATACGACACCCCGCGAAGCTGCAATCCAATGCACGCATGCGCGATCCGGTAGTCGGTGTTCAAAGCAAATTCAATCGTCGTTGGGAAAAGCTTGGATTCCCTTGGTTTGGTTTGCCAAAACGTTTTTACAGTTGCAACCTGGTTGTTAACAGGGATTAGGGTGTGTGATGCACATCGTAGATGGACACTACTTTTGGTGTGTGACTGGAGATGCCAATCAAAGGAGATGTGCGTTGATAAAGAAGCTGATAAGTCCCATTTTGGTTGGGGTGACGCAAATGGTGTTCTGTCGTGATAAGCGATGGGGGAGAACGGAAGTATGAGCAAGACTGTTGTGAATTTATCGTTCCGCAAGACTGCTTCCTTCCATATAGGCCCCGTGGGGTGTGCCAAGGGCGGCTCCTCAAATGTCGCCAGTTGGATCGTCGCTGCATGAGCACAACGCAGATCAAGTTCATGTTGCGCCACTCTCTTTCCACCATTTGCACGTTTATCTGCATTGGTCTTGCTCCGCTTACCAGCAATGCCCAAAGCCTTAGCGAGCCTTTGCCTCTGTTGCAGCCCGAGCCTGCTACCGAAAAGTCTAGCTACGAAGCACGCATCCTCAAGCGTCAGGGGGTACGTGACGTCGATCCCAACGTCTATGTCTACACGCCAGCGGTTGCTAAGCGGTTTCAGATGCCATTGGAGTGGGCATCTGATGAGCTTAAAGGTGCTGAGGCAGTGGCGTTTCGTGTTGTCCCGTCTTACAAGACCTGTGGTTGGGGCGGAGATCCCAAGGCCTGCCAGGAAGACGCAGTGCGTTGTGACATGGACGTCTACTTTGATCACAAGCTCAATCCGCTGCCTTGGGATGAGCGCATGCGGCCAGCAGCTTTAGATAGATCCACCACCTCTGGGGCTTTCATTGCGAATGTCGCCAATCCTCTCTCGCGACCCAAGGGCACTTTGATTGACTCTTACCGTTCACCTTTCACCGACCCCACATCGGGGAAGGAGTTGGGGTGGCAGTCAGTCGGCGCCATGGGCCAGGGATGGACTGGCATCAGAAGCTATGACCGTGAAATTTTTCAAGGCATCAGCCTTGTCACCTTTGGAGTGGGGTGCGGTGCTCCCAGTGCCGCTTGGCTGGCTGAATCGTTAGTGTGGGAAAAAGATGCACGGACGGGCAATGGAGCACGTGTCTTTATCTCAATGCCGCCGAGTTGGCAGTCTCGAATCAAACAAGCATTGGCTGACAGCGACCAACGCAGCAAAGCCTTCTTCAAAGAGCAGGGCCAAAAAGCCCTCAAAGCCTTGCAAGCGGAGCCAGTGCCAAGCAAACCTGCAACCCCTATTCAGTAACTATTTTTTGACCACGCTAACAAAGGGACATATCCATGACAACAACATTGAACAGAGACGCGGAACTCAGCACGCTACGGGCGCTTGCAAGGCATTTGTTTCGCAAAACACGGATGCAGCCAATGCCGACTGCTGGAAG
>CAJASG010000152.1 GCA_903944555.1 uncultured beta proteobacterium | reverse complement strand
GTGTTGACCACCAGAACGGCTTTGCCGGCGTATTGGCACAGGTTTTGGGGTGTGTCATCCTGCAGGCGTGAAAACTGGTGCTGCAAGATGGCTGGGCAGGCTTTGGCCGGTGCCTGTGGTGCAGTTCCCTGCGCCCACGCGCCAACCCCGGTGCCCAAGCTGACCAGAACAAGGCACAAGGCCAGCGGGAAAGTGGTGTGGTGTTTCATGCGAGGAGTGCGTGGCAGTTGTAGGCAGTGCGACATGATCACACAGGCCGTGTCGGCACGCAGGGCCGGTGCCTGAGCTTGAGCGGGTTTGCATGGTATTCGCGGCGCATCGGATTGGTTCCGTGCCAAAGCACAACAATCCCCATATGGACCATGACGCAAACCTCAACTCATTCCCCCAAGGTTTTCGCGCTTTGGTGATCGGAGCTTCCGGCGGCATTGGCGCGGCCTTCGTGGATTGCCTGGAAAACAATCCGCGTTGCGCCCAGGTGTTGGGCTTGCACCGCCATTCGCTGCCCGCTGTCGACTTTGACACGGAGGCCAGCATGGCAGAAGCTGCCGCACAGTTGGCGTCAGGTGCCCGTTTTCACCTCATCGTCCATGCTGCAGGGGTGTTGCACACGCCGCAGTACATGCCCGAGAAGAAGCTGTCCGACCTGAACTACGCGCAACTGATGGACACGTTTCGCACCAATACCTTTGGCCCCGCTTTGGTGCTACGGCACTTCACGCCCCTGCTGGATTCGCAACGCGGCGTGATGGCGGTGCTGTCGGCCAAGGTGGGCAGCATTGGTGACAACCGCTTGGGTGGGTGGTACAGCTACCGCGCATCCAAAGCGGCGTTGAACATGCTGGTAAAAACCGCATCCATTGAGGTAAAGCGCAGCAACCCTGCTGCTGTGCTGGTTGCCATGCATCCCGGCACCGTCCACTCCCGCCTGTCACAGCCTTTTCGCGGTTCCGGCATAGCGCGAAGTGCGGCAGACGCGGCCACCGATATGCTCAGGGTGCTAGACCGGTTGACGCCTGCGGACACGGGTCAGTTTCTGGCCTACAACGGTGCGCAGCTGCCCTGGTAATGCCCGCCGCTGCAACGCGCAATCCCAGCCAGATCCTGGCGTGACTGCACACTCGCAAACCCCGCTGCAACCAGCAAGCCGCGCACTTCTGTGGCCTGGTCGTAACCATGCTCCAGCAGCAGCCACGCCCCTGGGTGCAGGTGTGCTGGCGCTTGGGTGATGATGTTGCGAATGTCATCCAACCCGTCGCTGCCACTGGTAAGGGCCTGCAGTGGCTCATGGGTCAGCGCCGCCAGATGGGCGTCGTGGTCGGCGATGTAGGGCGGGTTGGAGACGATGGCGTGGAACAGGCCCTGTACGCCCGACAGCCACGAGCCCTGGCTAAAAGACACGTCCAACTCCAGACGCTGGGCGTTGCACCGCGCCACCGCCAGTGCCTCCGCGCTGAAATCCACGGCACTCACCGCCAGTTCGGGCCGGGTGTGTTTGAGCGCCAGGGCAATCGCGCCGCTGCCCGTGCCCAGATCAAGCACCCTGTGCACCGTTGCAGCAGGGGCGTCGGTCAGCACCTCCAGCGCCCATTCCACCAGAGTCTCGGTATCGGGGCGCGGTACCAGCACGCGGGCGTCGACCTGCAAGTCCAGTCCAAAGAACTCTTTGTGTCCCGTGATGTAGGCCAGCGGCTCGCCGCCCAAGCGCCGCTGCACCGTGGTGCGCAGGGCGGTTTGGGTGGCGGGCGGCATGGGGTCGGTGTCGTGGGCCAACAGCCAGGCCCGGTCATGGGGGCTGCGCCCCATGGCATGCAGCACCAGCAACTGCGCATCCAGCCGCTCCAGGCCCTGTGCCTGGGCCGCATGCAGCATCTGCGCGAGGGTGGTGGGGGTTTGAGGGGAGGGGTGCATTGCTATCAATTCAGGAGCTGCTTGCGCACATTCCATAAGGGCTAGAGGCCTATTTGATGCTTAAATTCGGTGTTGTTAGCCACCCGCGCCCACTTCCAGCGCCGCCAGTTGCTGCGCCGCCTCGTAGGCCTGCAGCGCTTGCACCACGTCATCCATGTCACCCTCCATGATGTAGAGCAGCTTGTACAGCGTGAGGTTGATGCGGTGGTCGGTCAGGCGGCCCTGCGGGAAGTTGTAGGTGCGGATGCGGTCGCTGCGGTCGCCGCTGCCGACCAGGCTTTTGCGCTCGGCGGCGTCTTTGGCGGCACGCTCACTGCGGTCTTTTTCGTGGATGCGGGCGGTCAGCACTTTCAGCGCCTGGGCTTTGTTGCCGTGTTGGCTGCGTCCGTCTTGGCACTCGGCCACGATGCCGGTGGGAAGGTGGGTAATGCGCACGGCTGAGTCGGTTTTGTTGATGTGCTGGCCCCCGGCGCCGCTGGCGCGGTAGGTGTCAATGCGCAAATCGGCCGGGTTGATCTTGATGGCC
>CAJASG010000151.1 GCA_903944555.1 uncultured beta proteobacterium | reverse complement strand
GGTGAGGTGCTGGGCTTGTTGGGCCCCAACGGCGCGGGAAAAACCACGCTGATTGCGCACCTCTCCGGCTTGCTGCCGATACAGAGCGGCGACGTCACCATCGACCAGCAGCCCCTGGCGGCAGCCCGCGCCCGCGCGCCGACACGCATTGCCGTCGCCCCCCAGGAGTACGCCTTTTACCCCAGCCTGAGCGTGGCCGAGAACCTGGCTTGCTTCGCCGGCGTGGGCCACTTGTCGGGTAGCGAGAAAAAGTCGCGGATTGCCGACTGCCTGGCCTTTGCGCAATTGGAGCGCTACGCCACGGTGCATGCCGATCGCCTGTCGGGCGGCCTCAAGCGACGCCTGAATTTGGCCATCGCCATGCTGCACCGCCCCGAGTTGTTGTTATTTGACGAACCTACCGTGGGTGTTGACCCGCAATCTCGTGCGTTTCTGTTGCAAGCCATCAAACAGCTTGCGCTGGACGGCTGTGCCGTGATTTACACCTCGCACTACATGGAGGAGGTCGAGGCCATTGCCGATCGCGTGGTCATTCTGGACCAGGGACGCGTGTTGATTCAAGGCGCCTTGGTTGACCTGCTAAACACCAGCGGAACACTGCTGCAGCTGGCGGTGGAGGGCGATGCGCTGGAGCGCTTGCACACCGTGCTGTCACCCTTTGGTGACGTCACCCGCCACGGGGCTGGCGTGCAGCTCACGCTGGCCTCCCGGAGGAGTTTTGTCTCTGCCATTGCCGCCGTGGACGCTGCTGGCCTGGTGGTCAGTCATGCGCGTTTTGGCCACGCCGATCTGGAGCAGTTGTTCATGTCGCTTACTCACCACTCTCTGCGGGATTGACCATGTTGCTGGCTTTGATGAAGAAAGAACTGCTTGCGCTGTCCCGCGATATCCATGGCATGGGAGCGTTATTCATCATGCCAATGGTATTCATCATTGTCATGTCGATGGCGCTGAAAGACGTCTACACGCCTTCCACCAAGAGCGTGGCCTATGCGGTTGTCAATCAGGATCAAGGCAAAACGGCCGGGGAGTTGATTGCGCGGTGGGCCGAAGAAGCCGGTGTTGCGCAGCCCTTACCTGCGCAATGGCAAGACGAAGTGCGTTCCGGTCGCCTGAAATACGTGCTGCTGGTGGACGCGGGATTTTCCAAGGTCATGGATGACCTGTCCAGCACAGGTGACGCCAAGGTACGCCTGATCACCGAGCCTGGCCTTGACAACAGTATGTTCGCGACCAACAGCATGCACTTGCTCGCCATCGTCGCACAACTGCGTGTGGAAGGTCTGCTGACCAAGCTGCCCCCCAAACTGAATGCCTCCGCGCTCATGGGCGACGTGCCCGTGAGCGCGGAGCGTATGGCGGTGGGGCCACTCCCGACCGCGGTGCAGCAAAATGTACCTGCTTGGCTGGTATTCGGCATGTTCTTTGTGGTGGCCTCCATCGCGGGATTGTTCGTGGAAGAGCGCGCGTGTGGAGCCCTGTCGCGCTTGCGCAGCCTGGGCGCCCGGCCGTGGCAGTTGATCGTAAGCAAAATCATGCCTTATCTGGCCGTCAACGGCGTTCAGGCCGCACTGATGCTGGCGGTGGGCGTCTGGCTCATGCCCCAGATCGGCGGTGAAGGCCTGTCGCTGCAGGGGATTGATTGGAGCGCCTTGTTGCTGATGCTGTTGGCCATCAGTCTGGCGGCCGTCAGTCTGGCCCTGGCCGTGGCCTGCTTGGTCAGCACCCACGCGCAGGCGGCCACCTTTGGCCCCATTCTTAACGTGCTGATGGCCGCCTTGGGCGGCGTGATGGTGCCGCTGTTTGTGATGCCACCGGTTATGCAAAAAATCGCCACCTACTCCCCCATGAACTGGGGCCTGGAAGGGTTGATCAATGTGCTGCTGCGCAACGGCGACGTCGCCAGCGTACTGCCCCAGGTCGGCCGGCTGGCGGGTTTTTCCACCCTGATGTTGGTGATCGCCTTCTTGCTGTTCCGCCGGCGGGTGTGAGTTGATGCTTCGTTTGCTATCAAATAAGTAGCTGCTTGCGTATATTCCACGGGGGCTTGAGCCATATTTTGCACTTAATTTGACGGGGTTAAATCGCCAGCGGGTCCACATCCACAGCCCAGCGGATCAGGCCCTTGCATTCGGGCTGGGTGCGGGTGGCGTGCAGCACGTTGTGCCAGCCGCTCAAAAAGCGTTGCAGGGCGGCCCGCGACGGGCTTTCCACCAGCATCTGGGCGCGCTCCACATTGGCCACACGCTGAATCGTCATCGGCACGGCCGGGTACAGCGTCACCTGCTCCAGCACCTCGGCCCAGCCTTCCCATTGCGCCATATCGGTCAGGGCGTTGGCACGGGCCGCGTTCAAAAAGGCTTGTGCCGCCTCCTGGGTGCGGGCGTCGGCACGCACCAGCGCCTGGGCGCTGAAGGGCGGCATGCTGGCCTGCTCCCGTTCCTTGAGCTGTTGTTCGGCAAAGGCCGGGTAGTCATGGGCTTTGAGCGCGGCGTACAGCGGGTGGGCGGGCTGGAAGGTCTGAATCCACACCTCGCTGCTTTCCCCCAGCGCGGCGTCCCGCCCGGAGCGTCCGGCAGCCTGCATCAACAGGCTGAACAGGCGCTCGGGTGCGCGAAAGTCGCTGGAGAACAGGGCGCCGTCCGGGTTGACCGCGGCCACCAGCGTGATGCGGCGAAAGTCGTGGCCCTTGGCAATCATTTGGGTGCCGACCAGCACATCCACATCCCCGGCGTGCACGGCGGCCAGTTGCGACTCCAGTTCGCCTTTGAGCCGCGTGGTGTCTGCGTCGATGCGCGCAATGCGCAGCGGCTCCCCTTCGGGGAATTCAGCACTGACGGAGTGGGGGCGGCGCACATCGGCCAGCAATTCGGCCAAGTGTTCTTCCAGTTGCTCGGTGCCACGCCCCAGCGGGGTGATGTCGGGGTTGCCACAGGCCGGGCAGGCACGCGGCACCCGCTCGGTAAAGCCGCAGTGGTGGCAGCGCAGGGTGCGGTCGATCTTGTGGAACACGCGGAAAGCGCTGCAGTGCGGGCATTCGCTTTTCCAGTCGCAGTCGGTGCAGTGCAGCACCGGCGCGTAACCACGCCGGTTCAAAAACACCATGCACTGCTCGCCACGTCCCACCCGCTCTTTGATGGCGTCCAGCAACGGCAGTGAAAACACAGCTTTGCGGGGCTGGAGGTTCATGTCCACCCGGCGTACCAGCGGCAGGCCGGGTGGCGTGCTGGCGGTGGCGCGCATGGTTTGCCGCGCGCTGGGGGCGGCCCCGGTAGTGTCTAACCTGCCTGCGCCAATGCGGCTGGGCATGTGCAGGCGAAGGTAGCGTCCACCCTGGTCGGCCGGGCGGCTGTGCTGCCAGCTTTCCAGTGAGGGGGTGGCCGAGCCCAGCAGCACCTTGGCGCCCTCCAGTTTGCCGCGGTACACCGCCAGATCGCGGGCCGAATACCGCGCACCTTCGCTGCTTTTGTAGCTGGGGTCGTGTTCTTCGTCCACCACGATGAGCCGCAGCTTGGGCAGGGAGGCAAACACCGCCATGCGGGTGCCCAGCACGATGCGCGCCGCGCCGTTGTGCGCGGCCAGCCAGGCTTTCAGGCGCTGCGGGTTGGTCATGCCGCTGTGCAGCGACACCACCGCGTGCTCGCCGTACAGCGGCGCAAAGCGCTCCTTGAAGCGCGCCTCCAATTGCGGGGTGAGGTTGATCTCGGGCACCATGACCAGGGCCTGGGCTTCGGGGTCGGCCCCCAGCAGGGTTTGCACGCAGTGCAGATAAACCTCGGTTTTTCCGCTGCCGGTGGCGCCAAACAGCAGGAAGGGGCCGCTGTGCGTGTCGATCTGCGCCACCACCTGGGTTTGCTCAGGCGTAAGGTCGTGACCCGTCTTTGCCGCAGGGAGGGGGACTGGAACCCTGGTTGCTGCGGCCACCTCGTGCGTTTTGCGCTGCAGGCGGCGCTGCATTTGCTGGGGCGACAACTCGCGCAGTTGTGGCGGTAGCGCGGCCAGCGCCACTTCACCGACCGAACGCTGGTAATAGTTGGCCGTAAATGTAAGCAATTGTTGCCAGGCGGCACTTAGGGGGGGAATGCCTTCCAGGACCCCGGCGACCGCCCGGATTTTGCCGGGATCAATCTCGCCGGTGGTCTCTTGGGCCTCGCCGTTCCACACCACACCCAGCGTCTCGCGCTTGCCCAGCGGCACGCGTACCAGTGTGCCAACCGGGAGTGTTTGCTCACTTTGGTAAGTCAGTACCGACCCCAGCGTGGCATGCGCTGGGGTGTGCACCAGGATGCTGAGCCAGTGGGTCATGGACCGGGTGCCGGTGTCGACGTGAGTTGCATATTGCAAAAAGTCACTTGGGGCGGGGAGTTGATGTTTTCTTGCGAAAGAAAGGCTAAGTACTTGATTTGAAAGAACTTTGTGTGAAGTCCAAGATTTCTGTGGATAACTTTGTTGATATCTGGTCCCCAGGCCCGCCAAAGCCGCGCAAATCAAGGCTTTGGCTGGAATGCCCACAAAAAAAGCAAACTTTAAATTCCTTATGAATCAACAACTTACATGCGCTATCGGTTTTATAGCGTGTCTCACCCGAATGGGGGAAGGGTTAGCCCCCGCTCACACTTTTTTGTGCATAAGTGCGACAGACAGGGCTAAATTCATGCGCAAAAGATGGTATGCAATTTAACGGCGTAATTGCCGGGAGTGGCTGTGCACCGCTTCGACCAAGGCAGCAACATGCTCCGGCGGTGTGTACTGGCTGATGCCATGGCCCAGGTTGAAGATATGGGTCGGCCCCGTGCCCGTGCCTTGGTATGGTTTGCCAAAGCTATCCAGCACCCGCGCCACTTCAGTGGCGATTTGCTGTGGCTGGGCAAACAACACGTTGGGGTCAATGTTGCCCTGCAGCGCCTTGCCGGGGCCATTTTCAGCACCACCCACCAAAGCGCGAGCGGCGCCCAGGTTCACGGTCCAGTCCAGACCCAGCACCTCGCAGTCCAACGCGCCCATGTCTTTCAGCCACAGGCCACCGCCCTTGGTGAAGACCAGGCGCGGCACCACTTGGCCGTCGGCTCCGTGACGGTTGAGCTGCGCCAGCACGCGGGCGGTGTAGGCCAAGCTGAATTCCTGGAACGCACCATCGGCCAGTACGCCACCCCAGCTGTCAAAAATCATCACAGCCTGGGCGCCCGCGTCGATCTGGGCGTTCAGGTAGGCGGCTACCGAGTCGGCATTGACGGCCAGCATGCGGTGCATCAAGTCAGGGCGGCTGTACAGCATGGTCTTGACCAGGCGGTAGTCGTCTGAGCCTGCGCCCTCGACCATGTAGCAAGCCAGCGTCCAGGGGCTGCCGGAGAAACCAATCAGTGGCACGCGGCTGCGGCCATCAGGCTGCAGCAACGCCTTGCGAATGCTGCTGACCGCGTCAAACACATACTGCAGCTTGGCCATGTCGGGCACTTCCAGCTTGGCAACCGCGGCTTCGTCGCGCACCGGATGGGCAAACTTGGGGCCTTCGCCTAGCGCAAATGACAAGCCCAAGCCCATGGCATCGGGCACGGTGAGGATGTCGCTGAACAAAATCGCGGCGTCCAGCGGGTAGCGGTCCAAGGGCTGCAGGGTGACTTCGGTGGCGTAGTCGCGGTTGGTCGCCAGACCCATGAAGCTGCCGGCCACGGCGCGGCTGGCGCGGTACTCCGGCAAATAGCGCCCCGCTTGGCGCATCAGCCACACCGGAGTGTGGTCGGTGGCTTGGCGCATGCACGCCTGCAAAAACGAGGGGTTTTGCAGGGAGGTAAAAGTGGAATCTGAAGAGGGGGTGATGGTGGAAGAAGTCATGCTGCAATTGTCGCAGTTCGCCAACGTGTTCTGCTTGTCTTGGGACAAGTCTGCGTGGAGTCGCGGTTAACGGGTGGCTAGTCGGCGGTGTTCCACCAGCAGGCATTTGTTTTGCACCGTCAGCAGACCGGCTGCGCGGGCCTGGGCGGTGGCGGCGTCATGGGAAATGCCCAATTGCAGCCACACGGCTTTGGCACCTATGGCAATCGCCTCATCGACCACCGGCGGCACATCGGCGCTGTTGCGAAACACGTTGACCAGCTCAATGGCCTCGTGTTGGGCCGCTTCGGCCAAGGTGGGATAGGCTTTTTCACCGAGTATTTCACTGGCGTTCGGGTTGATGGGGATGATGCGCCAGCCCTGTTGCTGCATGTACCAGGACACTTCAAAGCTGTCGCGGTGGGCCTTGGGCGACAGGCCCACCACGGCCACCGTGCGGTAGTGGTCCAGGATGTGGGCGATGGTCTGTGGTTCGCTGTTGTGATTGAGTGAGGTCATAGTGCTGTGCTTTCAGGACGTGATGGGGATCAAGAATCTACAAGGTCGCAAGCGCGGCGCGCAGTTCCTTTGCCCCCAGTATTTCGGACATCACCACCGGGGCCCGCCCTGCTTGGTACAGCACATACACCGGCACGCCACTGCGCCCCAGCGCTTCGAGCGCCTGGGTGATGGCCGGGTCGCGGCGCGTCCAGTCGGCGCGCAGCAGCGACACCTTGCGGGCGGCAAAATCCGCCAACACCTCAGCGTTGGCCAGGGTGGTTTTTTTGTTGTACTGGCAGGTGATGCACCAAGCGGCGGTGAAATCCACAAACACCGGCTTGCCGGCGGCCAGTTCGGCATCGACCCGTCCTGGTGCCCAGGCTTGCCATTGGCCCAAGCTGGCTGGTGCCATCGCATCGCCGGACGCGGACGCCTGTGCAGCCTGAGCCGTGGGGGCATCCTCCATTTTCAAGACATTTTGGCCTAAAACACCCGCCAACAGCGCGCAGACAGCTATTGAAATGCTAGCAAAAGCTAAGCGGCTGCGACCCTTCAGGCCCAAGGACCAGACCACCAGTGCCAAGCCCAGCAGCAGAGCCAGCAGGCTGGCGGCGCCGTCCACGCCGCTCAGGTGCCCCAGCACCCATAGCAGCCAGACCACGGTGGCCCACATCAAAAAAGCCATGAAGTGGCGCAGGGAATCCATCCAGGCGCCGGGTCGGGGCAGCCAGCGACCCACGGCGGGCACCCAGGCGGCGACCAGATAGGGCAGCGCCAGCCCCAGGCCTAGGGCCGCAAAAATGCCCAGTGCTTGTGCGCCAGGCAGGGTGATGGCGTACCCCAATGAGGCCCCCATGAACGGTGCGGTGCAGGGCGAGGCAATGGCCACCGCCAGAACACCCGACAGAAACGCGTCCACCACCGGATGGCGCAGTTGCAGACTGGCCAGTCGGTGGGGCAGCAAATTGCCAATCTCAAACAGACCGGCCAGGTTCAGCCCCAACAAGGTGAATAGCACCGCCAGACCGGTGATGACGATGGGGGACTGCAGTTGAAAGCCCCATCCCAGCTGCTCGCCGCCCGCCCGCAAGGCCAGCATCAGACCGCCCAGGGCCATGAAGGACAGCACCACCCCGGCGGTGTAGGCCAGGCCTTGGGCGCGGTGGGCCGCACGGCTGTGCCGGCCATGGCTGGCAAAGCCGAGCACTTTGATCGCCAGCACCGGAAAGACGCAGGGCATCAGGTTCAAAATCAGTCCACCCAGCACGGCCGCCGCCAGGGCCCAAGCGAACGTGCCCCAGTTTGCGCTCGACTCGCCACCGGCTTGGCTAGCACGGGCAATGTTGGCATTCGGTGTGTTTTGCGTTGCCTGCGCCGCCGCACTGGCCTCGGCGGCCGTGGGCCACTTGCCCTGAATAGGTACCTCCAAGCGCACGCTTTGTTTGCCCAAAGCCAGTACCACGGGCAAGCTGGTCGGCTCAGTGCTGCGTTGCAGCGAAAACGGGATCTGGGCGGACCACACACCGTCTTTCCATGCTTGCGTGCCGTGCCGCTGCGCAACACCGCTTGCGGTGGCGTCTTTCTCGAATGGTGCGGCGGCGGGTTCCACAATTTCCGGGGTTTCCGGGAATGCGTTGATGGCTTTGCCGTGCCATGCCGCAGGCAAGCCGCCGACGTTGAGGGTCAGGCCATCAGCGGCCAGCTGAACGCGCGCTGGGCCGGTAAACGGTTGCGGGCTGGCGGCGCGTGCAGCGTCAAAATCGGCGGTGTGCGAAGCGGTGGATCCCTTGAGGGGCAGGTGGACCACAAAGTTGCCTTCCTGGGGGATGCATTCCTGTCGGCACACCAGCCAGCTTGCGGACAGCCGAATTTCCAGGTCCTGCGACAGAGCGCTGGGCTGGAAAGCGGGGGTGATGGTCAGAGGTACCGGCAGCAGCACGGTGCCCTCATAGCCAAAATTGGCCAGAGTGCCAATGGCAATCTTTTGCGGTGTCGGCCACGCCGTCTCCCCCGCCGTGATGCCTTTGGGCAAGGTCCATTGCAGTTGGGTTGCCAAGCCGGAGTCGCCGGGGTTTTTCCAGTAAGTGTGCCAATGGGGCTGGTGCACAAGGCGCAAACCCACCCAGAGGGTTTTGCCCGCGTCCACGCCATCCGGGGCGTGGGCCAGAAGCTCCGCACGGACCTGGTCGTTTTGCACCTTGTTGCTGGTAGCCTGCGTGCTGGCGGTACCCAGTTTTTTCAAGTCAAATTGGGCATTGGCCCCCGTCCCTATTGCGCAAGCAGCTATGAAAAAAATAGCAACATGGGAGCGGTGAATTTGC
Organism: uncultured beta proteobacterium; assembly: GCA_903944555.1. Classification (GTDB taxonomy): domain Bacteria; phylum Pseudomonadota; class Gammaproteobacteria; order Burkholderiales; family Burkholderiaceae_C; genus Allorhodoferax. Next base: position 5,210 of record CAJASG010000151.1, on the reverse strand, counting down.
CTGTTGACGCGCCGTGTGAGGCGACTGGCGAGGGTGACGAGGGGCTTGAAGATGGAAGTCATTGCATGTGGGAGCTTGGCGGCCATGGAAAAGTTCCAAAGCGTTGCCTTATGGCAACGACGGCATCCCCATTGTGGCACTGTGGTGACTTTAATCACGCGTCTGCGGCGGGGTGTCAGTTAGGACGCTGCGAGCTGGGTTATAAAAAGAGGCTGGCAGTCGCTTTGGTGGTGTGCCACATCTTCCAAACAACTTGAATTTAGCGGAGCTTCGCATGAAACTATCAAAAAAAATCACCCTCCTTGCTTTGGTCTTGGGTACTTTGCCTGTTGCGGCCTTGGCCGGTGACGCGGGAACGATTTACACCCAACTCAGCACCAATGGTTTGGGCTTGGGTTACGCAGCATCGGTTAGCAAGGATTGGGCTTTGCGTGGTCAATTCAATAGCTACAAATATTCTTTCTCTGGCGATGTGGGTGACTTTGGTGCTGGTTCTGTATTGACGGTGGACCTCAAAATGGAATCCGTGCCAATTTTGGCTGACTGGTATCCTAGCGACGGCGGCTTCCGTTTGTCCGGCGGTGTTGTGTTCAATAACAACAAAATCACGGTTGCCGGAACCGGGCAAGTGAATAACAAGCCAGCCACCGTGAATGCCGAAATCAAGATGAGCGACACAGTGAGTCCGTATATTGGTTTGGGATACTCCTCGCGTCCCAAGGATGCCAAGGGTTTCGGTTTTGTCTTTGATCTGGGTGTGATGGTTCAGACTCCCAAGGCCACCTTAAGTGCCACCGGTGCGGGTGTGGTTCAGTCCGACATCGATGCGCAGCAAGTCAAGATGCAAGATTCAGTGGACAAGTTGAAAAACATGCCCGTTCTGGGTCTCGGCATCAGCTACTCGTTCTAAGCAATTCACCGACCCAGCGACTCCGTTATGCGGGGTCGCCCAAATTCAAAGATGCCTGCGCAAATACCGCAGGCATTTTTTTGGGCCGCGTGATGCGCAGTTGCTTGTTCACGTTTTCCTGGCCAAACACCACTTCAATGTCCGCCACCGTCACGCCAAAGTGCGGTGCCAGAAAACGCACCATGTAGTCGGTGGCCTTGCCTCCCTTGGGCGCGGCCGTCACGCTCACCTTAAGTTGGGTGCCTTTGGGCTTGCCAATGGCGTCTTTGCTGGCGGAGGGTTTGCCCAGGATATTGACGACCAGCACATCGCCTTCCCAAACAAAAAACGAGTCGCCGGTGGCGTTGCGGGGGCGTTGGGTGGACATGCTTTGATAATACGACCATGGCACACCGCATCATTCTGGCTACGCTGAACGCCAAATACATCCACGCCTCGCTCGGTTTACGCTGCCTGCTGGCAAATATGGAGCGCCACGGCGGCCCGGACCTGCGGGCGCTTACCGTATTGCGCGAGTTCACCATCAACCGCCCGGCGCAGGATGTGGTCGCGGCATTGCTGTTGGAATTGGGCCCTGAGCCTCTCGCCGCCGCCGAGCGGTCGGTGCAGGTGGTTGGTTTTGGCGTGTACATCTGGAACGTAACCCAAACCTGTGAAGTCGTGCGCCTGCTCAAAATCGCGCGGCCCAGCGTCCGGGTCGTGCTGGGTGGCCCCGAGGTCAGCCATGAGCTGGATCAGCAGGAAATCGTGCGCCTGGCCGACCATGTGATTACCGGCTGGGGGGATGTGAGTTTCCCCAAGTTGTGCCGCGCCCTGGTGCATGGCCCGCAGCCGCTAATGAAAGTGATCGCAGGCGAGCAGCCGCCGCTGGACCAACTGGTGCTGCCCTATACGGAGTACTTTGATACCGACTTGGCGCACAGGGTCTTGTATGTGGAGGCCTCGCGGGGTTGCCCCTTTAAGTGCGAGTTTTGTTTGAGTTCGCTGGACAAAACTGCTTGGGCGTTTGACCTGGAGCCCTTCCTTAGCGCCATGCAGGTTCTGTACGAACGCGGTGCCCGCAATTTCAAGTTTGTGGACCGCACGTTTAACCTGAAGATTGACACGTCGGTGCGCATTCTGCAGTTCTTTCTGGATCGTCTGCCGCCCCATGTTCCCGTGGCGGGCGTGGCCGCGGAGTTGTTTCTGCATTTTGAAGTCATTCCTGACCAGTTACCTGATCGACTCAAGGAGATGATTGCGCAGTTTCCGCCGGGTGTGTTGCAGCTGGAAGTGGGCATCCAGAGCTTCAATGTGGAGGTGCAGCAGCGCCTTTCGCGCCGCCAAGACAACGACAAGACGGCTGCCAACCTGCGCTGGCTGGTGCAGGAGTCGCACGCCCACTTGCACACCGATCTCATTTTTGGACTGCCAGGCGAAACATGGGAGAGCTTTGCAGCCGGCTTTGACCGTTTGTACGCACTGCAGCCGCATGAAATCCAGTTGGGTATTTTGAAGCGCCTGCGTGGCACACCCATCGCCCGGCACACTTCGGAATACGGCATGGTGTATGACGCTAGTCCGCCCTACACGGTGCAGCAAACCGGGGTGCTTGATGCGGCCGCAGTACAGCGCTTTACCCGGTTCGCCCGGTATTGGGACCTGGTCGCGAACTCGGGACGTTTCAAACAGACCTTGTCCTTATTGATGGGTGAGGGGATGTCGCCTTTCTACGCATTCCTCGGCTTTGCCGATTGGCTCTGGCTCACCACGGGTCAAACCAGTGGCTTGACCCCTGAGGCGTTGGTCGATGCTTTATTTTCCTACCTTGGTGCCGCTGGTGGGGTGACGGTGGATGCGGTTCGGGCCGCCTTGCTCGCCGACTATGTCGCTAGCGGTGCGCGTGCAAACCCGCGAGCCTTGCAGGGGTTGCTGATCCGACGGGGCGGCGCAGTCGATGGCGGTGCGTCTGTGCAGGGGCAGCGCCAGCAGCGGCATCAGCTAGGCTCGGCGTAGCCGTGGTTTGAGGTTTTGTCCCAATGGACTTTCGCTCCAATACCTTTTAGAGTTTGTCGCATGAAGAAGTTTTGGTCTTTGCCCTGGTCGCTCTTGTCGTTGCGGCAAACCTTGTTTCTGGGTGCCGGGGTCGGCATCCTCTTGCCAGCCTTGGTGTTGGCCTATTTTCAGATCGCCAGTCGCTTTGAGAGCGAAGTCAATCTGCGCGTGCGCGTTCCTATGCAACAGTACGCCGAAGTGTTGTCGCGTGGGGTGGCCGTCGCCATTTGGAACGTGGACCGGGGTGTGGCCGGTGAATTGGTGGACGCGGTCATGCGCAACCCTGATGTGGTGAGCGTGACCGTGACCGATGAGTACAAAGAGGTTTTTTTCCGCAAGCAAAGTGTGGTTGCAAGTGATAGGGATGTGCTGAGGGAGGAGCGGGATATTTATTTCAACGGGACACGCGTCGGGCGTATCGCTGTGGAGTTGACGTCGGCCCGCATTGAGCGGGAGTTGCGCAGCGATTTGTTCAAATTGGGCGTCGCGTTGGCGGCGCAAGTGGGAATTTCTTTTTTGTTCATCTGGTTGTTGTTTGACCGCCGCCTGATGCGACCGCTGAAACTGCTGCAAGAGGGGGCCTCGCGTCTGGCCCGAGGGGAGTTGGACCAGCCACTGCGGTGGCAGCGCAAAGATGAAATTGGGAACCTGGCAGACGGCCTGGACCATATGCGGATGGACTTGCGTGCACTGTTGTCTGAGCGGGATCAGAAAAATACAGCGCTGCAACATGAACTGGTGGAGCGCCAGCGCACCGAGCAAGCGCTTGGGTTCAGTCAAGCCAAATTTTCGGCTATTTTTGATGCCTCGCCTGTGGCCATGTCGGTTTCCCGGGTGGGGGAGGGGTTCACCATTTTGGATGTCAATCGCTCCTGGGTGCGTGTGTTCGCGCGGACCCGTGCGACGGCGCTAGGTGCGAGCGGTGCAACCATCGGAATTTGGAAAGATATGCAGGTCCGGCAAAAAGCGCTGGACATTTTGGAGCGTACCGGAGAGCTGTCAGGCTATGCCGCCTGGTGCGGGCGTGGCGAAGGTTTGTCCGATATTTTGTGTGAGATATCGGCCAAGGTCATTGTGCTGGGCACGGAGTCTTTGTTGATTCTGGTTTTTGAAGACATCACAGCAAAGCACCGGTACGAAGAAAGCATATTGGGGCTCAACGTCACGTTGGAGCAACGTGTTGGCGAACGCACGCAAGAGCTGTCCAATGCACTGGCCCGTTTGACTGCCGCCCAGACCGAGTTGGTGCGGACCGAAAAAATGGCGGCCTTGGGCTCGCTGGTGGCGGGCGTTGCACACGAGTTGAATACCCCCATTGGTAACAGCCTGACGGTGGCCAGTACGCTGCAGGATCAATCCAGGGCGTTTGCTGCCGAAATGGCGAATGGTCTGACCCGAAGTCGCTTGGAGGAGTTCGTTGCAAGCACCCAGGATGGGTCAGATATCTTGATGCGCGGGTTGCGCCATGCGGCGGACTTGGTCTCCAGCTTCAAGCAGGTGGCAGTCGACCAGACCAGTGTCAATCGCCGCCAATTCAACCTCAATGAAATGGTGAACGAGATCTTGCTTACGCTGGGACCTACTATCCGCAAGACGGCGCACCGCGTGGAATGCGAGATTCCGTCGGGCATCACCCTGGATAGCTATCCAGGGCCCTTGGGTCAGGTCATCACCAACCTCATCAACAATGCCCTGGTACATGCGTTTGAAGGCCGTGAGCAAGGAGTCGTCACCATTGCTGCTGAACTGAAGGGCCCTGATCAGGTTTTGTTCTCGGTGCGTGATGACGGTGTTGGAATACCCGAGGGGAATTTGGCACGCGTCTTTGATCCGTTTTTCACCACCAAGTTGGGAAAAGGGGGGAGTGGGCTGGGCCTCAATATTGTATTTAACCTGGTGCATGACGCGTTGGGTGGCAACATCTCTGTGACCAGTACGCAAGGGCAGGGCGCGTGTTTTTCTATGGTTCTGCCGACGATGGCTCCGCTGCTCAATCCCAGCGTCTAAGATCGGGCTATGACCACCCCCTCCAGATACTGGGCCGATTGGAGTACCAGCGACTTTGCATTGCTCCAAACCAACGGCACCCTCAGCCACACCATTGCCGTGTTACCTGTTGCTGCCACCGAGCAGCACGGCCCACACCTTCCGCTTAAAGTTGACAGTGCATTGATTGATGGTGTGGTGGCCGCCAGCTTGGCGCATCTGGGTGCTGACGTGCCCGCGCTGTTTTTACCCACCCAGACCGTCGGTCTGAGCCCGGAGC